>QKDT01000170.1 GCA_003251995.1 Desulfovibrio desulfuricans | reverse complement strand
TTCCATTTCAGACGACATGACCCTGGGTGGCGACCTCGGGCTGGATAGCTTGGCGCTCATGGATTTGGCCCTCCGGCTAGAAAACGCACACGGCAACAGCATTGCCAATCTGGAGCTGCTGGTGACGGTGCGCGATTGCTTGCTGGCGGCGAGTGGTCAGCTTGGTCTGGCAGAGGCCGACGCCCCCGCGCCCGTGGGCTGGTTTGCGTCTGCCAACAGCCGTGGGTTTGCCATACCCAAGGATGCCGCCACCATAGCGGACGCATTCTTGACTCAGACCCGCACCGTACCAGCCCAACCCCTGCTGGCTGACCGGGCCACCTTGCGCACCCGGCGGGATATTTTGATGGGCGCGCTGATTCTTGCCCCGCGTTTACGTGCATTGCCCGGCGAGCGAATGGGCATCATGTTGCCCGCCACGCCCGCAGTGGTGGTAGCTTGGCTAGCCGCGCTGCTGGCAGGCAAAACGCCGGTGCTGTTCAACTGGACAGTGGGTGATGCCAACCTCCGGCATTGCATACGCATCACCGGGGTCAGTCATATCCTCAGCGCCACGGCATTGCAGGATCGGCTGGAACGCCAGGGGCTGCCTCTCGCATCCCTGCCGGTGCAGTGGGTGCTGCTGGACAAACTGGCGGCCTCGCTGACCATATGGGAAAAGCTCACAGGCGCGCTTAAGGCCCGTTTGCTGCGCAGTTTTAAAAATTATGCAGTGCCCAAAACCGCGGCGGTACTTTTTACTTCTGGCTCAGAATCCTTGCCCAAGGCGGTTCCGCTCAGTCACGCCAACCTGCTCAGCAATGCCCGCGATATCGTTGAGGTATTGCAGCTTGAGCCAGACGACAGCGTGCTTGCCATGCTGCCGCCGTTCCATTCTTTTGGTCTGATGGTGAACATCGTATTGCCCCTGTCGTTGGGCCTTCGTGCTGCGTTCCATCCCAACCCCACAGAACCTGGCCCGCTGGCGGCCCTGGTGCGCGATTACAAGCTTACGCTCATGGCTGCGCCGCCAACGTTTCTTGGCGCAGTGCTGGACAGGGCTCAGGGTACGGATGATCTGGCAAGTTTGCGCTGCGCTTTTGCCGGAGCAGAAAAATGCCCCGAGCACGTGTACCGCGCCTTTGCCGCGCAATGCCCGCAGGCAGCACTTTGCGAGGGCTATGGCGTTACGGAATGTTCGCCCGTGGTTTCTGTAAACAGGCCAAACAATATCGTGAGCGGAACCATAGGCCACGCCATGCCCTCAGTGGCTCTGGCTCTGGTCAGGGAGGAGGACGGCATCATATGCGAGCGGGTTGCGGCGGGGCAGACGGGTATGCTGCTTGTGCGTGGCCCCAGCATTTTTGGCGGCTATCTCAGTGATGCCCCTTCGCCCTTTGTGGAGTTTGAGGGCCTCACCTGGTACCGCACTGGCGACCTTGTGAGCATGGATGAAACCGGTCGGCTTACCTTTAAGGGGCGGCTCAAGCGATTTGTGAAAGTAGGCGGAGAAATGATTTCGCTGCCGCAGATAGAAAGTGTGCTGCTTGAGATATTCGGCAAGCGTAGCGATGCGCCAGAGCAAGGCCCCGCGCTGGCGGTGGAGGCAACAGAGGGGGAAACAGGCGCGGCGATCGTACTTTTTACTCCCTTGCCTCTGGCCCTGACAGAAGTAAATACCGCCTTGCGGGCAGCGGGGCTCTCGTCCCTGTATGCGGTAAAACGCGTGGTGACGGTGGAGGCCATCCCCCTGTTGGGCAGCGGTAAAACGGATTACAGAGCGCTGAAAAACAATTTTAACCTGCTGTAGCAGCAATAGAAAATATAAAAAGTATGCCGAGTCGCAGAACTTGCAAGGTTTCTGCGGCTCGGCATGTTTTATGGAGTTTTGCAGTTAGCGCTTCAGTGCCACCGTAGCAGGTCAAAGGGCCGGGATTGCTCTGCGTACCGTCCTGGCAACATCTTGGTTATAGCCTGGCAAGGGCGCTAACACAGGTAGACCATGCCGTGCGTTGCTTGAGGCACCCTGCAAGTAAAACCAATAGGCAAACCCAGACGGTTATTCCGCCGATGCCTTGGTCTGTCGTCTGACAAGATCAAGCCAGTTTTCCGCAACCTGTTTGCAGAACTTGCCTGAATATTCCACTAGCAGCGGCTGCGCTGCCGCCATTTCCGCAAAATACTGATCGTCGTATTGCTTGCCGTAGCTGGCGTAGGCGGGGATCTCTTGCTGCCGGAATTTTTTTGTCCAGCTACTGACAATTGCCGAATCCGCCTCAAGATGAAACTGAAAACCGTAGGACATCTTACCCACGCGGAAAGCTTGGTTAACGCATTTTTCCCCTTCAATCAGCAGAGCCGCATCCTTGGGAAGGTGGAAGGTGTCCTCGTGAAATTCCATCAGGCGAGGTAGTTCCTTCAGATTGCCCAAGATGGCGTCCTTTTTTCCGTCATCCGTCACACGATGCTGCACAAAGCCAAATTCCAGTTCCGGCATGGTCCACAGCTCTGCCCCGTACGCTCGGGCAAGCAACTGACAGCCAAGGCAGATGCCTGCCACAGGCTTGTTGGCTGATTCAAAGGCGCGCATCAAATCCATCAGTTGGGGAAAATGCGGCGAGGCCACATCATCAAAGGAATGTTGGGGGCCGCCCAACACCACCAGCCCGTCCCACTTGTCATGGCTTTGCGGCAGGCTGTCTTTTTGTTCGCCAAAAAGTTGCAGCGTCGTCAGCTTTGCGCAGGCCTGCTCAAGGGTTTTGCAAAAATTGCCGCCCGGCGCTTCTTCGCTGTGTTGCACCACCAGGATGCGCGGCATTGTGTACTTGTGCGCGTCCAACGGCTCCACGGTAACGCTGGTTTCGTAATAGGGGGTGCCGTTGCCAACCTTGCTTGCCAGATCGCGGGTCAACAGATTGAGGCCGTGCCCGGCTTTAAGCCAGCCGCCGCGTTCCGCTACCAGCACATCGGGGCGCTGGTCGGCCTGCGTGGCAAGCGTTGCCACAAGGCTGCCTACCCGGCTGCGCACTACAACCGCATCCCCTGCTACCATGCCAAGGCGGTCGGCCTCAGACCTTGCCAGAAAAATTTCGGGCAGGGGCGGGTGTTCCGCCATGGTTCGTTCAGAGCAAATGTAGCCGTGGGGCGCGATAGTGAGCAACCGGTACGGATAGCCTTTGTCCTTCTTGAGCAGGGGGGCCGGGTCAAAATCCGTCATAAAACGGTATTTGCCAGAGGGGGTGGAAAATGTTTTGTCCGCATAGGCAACCATGGGGGCAGGGCAACGAAAGGCTGTGGTTTTCAGCTCTTCCAGATCACATCCCTGGGCGCGCACCGGGGCGCACAGGTCGTGCAGCCAGTCTTTAATGCTGCGGCGAAAGCGGTCGGCAAAGGGAAAACGGGCCGCCAGCTCATAAAAAGTTTCAAAATCCGACCGGCATTCGCCGACAGGCTCTATGGCCTTGCAGACCGCCCCAAGGTAATTGTGCCCGTAGCTTGCCATCACGTCGTCCTCTTCAAGAAAGGTCGTAGCTGGCAAAAACACATGGGCGTAGTCTGAGGTGTCGTCCATAAAATGACCGGAATAAACGACAAATTCCGCCTTTGAAAAGGCCTGTGCCACCGCGCCGGAATTGGCAGCCATGCACACCGGGTTGGAAGCGGTAACATAGATCATGCGCACGGGCGGATTGTCCGCCTCCAGAATGGCCTTGCCAATGGTGGGCAAAGGCAGCGACCTGCGCGGCGGGTTAAGCTGATCGCCCCAATATTGCTGATCGTAAGGCCCGTATTCTTCAAAACCCTGGCTTACGCCCCCGCCAGACACGCCAATATTGCCAGATATGGCCCCAAGAGCATCAATGGCCCTCAGGTTGTAGTGCGCGTATTCGTGGCGGTGCAATCCCCAGCCCATAAGCATGGATGTGGGGTATTCGCGTATGAGGGTATCTGCCAGCAACTGCGCGTCACTAACCGGCACATCGCAATAACTGCAAAGCTCTTCAACCGTAAAGCGGTCAAGAATATCCAAATATTCCTGCGCGCCCTCACTATACCGCTGCAAAAATTCCTTATCTTCCTTGCCTGCGGCTAAAATGAGTTTTGCCGCCGCCATGGCAAGAAAGCCATCGGTATTGGCCTTGGGCTTGATGTGGCGGTCAACCAGCGGCACAGATTTGCTGTAAGCCGGATCCACCAGAATGACCGTGCCGCCGCGCTTGCGGATATCGCGTATTATGGGCACCAGACTGATGTTGGTCGAGGCCGGGTTGCGCGCCCACAAGATCATGGAATTGCTGTTATAATGGTCTAGCGGATCATGGGAGACGCGCTCGCCGAAATCAAGATTCTGCGAACCCTGACCAGCCCCGCCGCACAGTGAGCCGCAGGTGGTGGTAACCCCGCCAAACAGGTTGAAAAAATACCTGTTCAGCAGCTTGAGGGCCGTGCGCTCCCCATACCCCTGATAGTAGAGTATGGCCTCCGGGCCGGATGCATCACGTATGGCGTTCATCCGCGCGGCGACAAGATCAAGCGCCTCATCCCAGCTTGCCCGCTCCCAGCGCCCGTTGCGGCGTATCATGGGGTGTACTATGCGTTCTGGGCTGTAGACCCGGTGAACATAGCGCGCTGCTTTAACGCAGGCCCGCCCTTTTGTGAAAGGATGCTGTGGGTCGCCTGCCAGTTTTATGAGCCGCCCATCCTGCACTGTTGCCACAAGCCCGCAGCTGTTGGCGCAGTCGCGTGTACAGGTGGTTATGACATCTTTACGATTACTCATGGCAGGCTCTCTCCGGGAAGGCGTGGTTCTGTTGGGAAGTGGTCGGTTCCTGCGGGCTGCTGCCCGCCTTTGGCGCATTTGGCTTCTCAATGGTGGTAATGGCAGCCCCTTCTGTGGATGCAGTACGGCGCAGAGCAAGGCAGCCACCCTGGCAACGGCGCATAAAATCCTTGCAGTCCAGGCAGTCGGCAGAGACATTTTTCAGCCGCAGGGGGCGTACCATCTGGGCAAAGTGCCATAGCAGCTCTTCACAGTTTCTGAAGCGCAAAACAGACGGAACGCGCACCCCGCTGAGCGGGAGGCAATACGAGGCGGACAGATCCGGGTGGATATCCAGCGAGGGATGGCAGATGCCGGTGAACTTGGCAGAAATCCGTTCCAGATACTGCCTGTCCTCCTTGCGCATGTCGCAAAAGCGCACGCTGCAATCAAGCCCGGTGCGCACGCCCAATGCCTCGCATTGCTTTACAAAACCCACAATTGTGGCAATAACCTGCCGCGTATCCTCAAGGGTAAAGTGGTCGTTGGTTCCGCTAACGGCTGGGCGTGAAATGTCATAACGCACGGCGCTGACATTGTGGCGTTCAATGCCTTCCAGCAGATAATCGTACCGGCAGAACTGGCGCGAAAAGTTTTTGGAAAAGGTAATGCGCACGTTGCGCATGCGCAGGGCATCCAGGTTGGCATTGAGCCTTTCCCACTGTCCGGGCGCGTATGTCTGCGGTTCGTTGTAATTGACCACCACGTTGGAGACATGCGGCGCGATGCTCTCCACCAGGGACGGGGTAAAAAGACC
Organism: Desulfovibrio desulfuricans; assembly: GCA_003251995.1. GTDB lineage: Bacteria > Desulfobacterota > Desulfovibrionia > Desulfovibrionales > Desulfovibrionaceae > Desulfovibrio > Desulfovibrio desulfuricans_B. The sequence goes on along the minus strand of QKDT01000170.1, from coordinate 254 downwards.
GTTGGTAAACAGCACCGTGGATATGCCGGCATTGGCGGTGCGTTCCATCATTTCCGCCAGCCGGGGATGCAGCGTCGGCTCCCCGCCAATAAAGGACGCAGCCGACACCCCACCGTTGACCATCCACTCCAGAAGGGCGGAAAAGGTTTTTTCTTCCATATCAGACGGAAATTCCGTCTTCATATCCCGTGCAAAACAGTAAGGACAAGCGAGGTTGCAGCGGTATGTAACAAAGATGTTTATCATGTCTGTTT
>QKDT01000133.1 GCA_003251995.1 Desulfovibrio desulfuricans | reverse complement strand
GAATGAAAGCAATCGACGTGTTTCGCAAACATAAAAGCGAGATAGTGCGTTTATGGACAGACTCCGTATTTGACACTTATCCGTTTGAAACAACTGGTTTTCTACGCACTAAAGACGACCCCTTTGGCAACCCGGTGGCAAGCATGACCAAGGAAGCCGCAGGGGCCGTGTATGATGCGGTTACCGGCGAATCTGTAGAAGTTGCCCAGACCCGCAAGGCTATGGATCGCTTTGTCAAATTGCGGGCAGTGCAAAAATTCTCCCCCAGCCAGGGTTTGGCGGTGTTTAGTCTCATGAAACCAATTTTGAGAGAACACGTCATGCCCGAGCTTCTGGCCCAGGACGACCTGGCAGCCTATCTTGAGACCGAATCGCGCATCGACAGCCTTACTCTTCTGGCCTTTGATATGTATATGGAAGACCGGGAGACTCTGGCTGAATTGCGCATTACGGAAATACGCAACCAGCACGCCCAATTGGCGCGCTGGGCGCAACAACTGGAAAGCGGAACCGACCCCAACGGGGACAACCGCTGACATTCCGCGTTCATTGGGCCATCAGGCCTGACCGTGGGCTTTGCAGCATGCGGGCCAGAGATCTCTCAAATCCCGTGGTGGGCTTTTGAGGCAACTTTAGTGGAAGTGAGGTAGGGAATGTTCAATTCATTACTGCTGGTGCTGCTCATAGGAGCCATCGCCTGGGCGGGAGCGGCCATAGGGCTTGCAGGCCTGCTTGGCGTGGCGCTGCCTTATGTGGCAGTAGTCGTGTTTATCGCCGGTGTCGTCTGGCGCATGGTGTACTGGGCCAAATCGCCCGTGCCCTTCTGCATCCCCACCACCGGTGGGCAAGAGCAGTCGCTTGACTTCATCAAGCAGGCAAAATACGACTGCCCCAGCACAACTTGGGGTGTTGTACAGCGCATGTTTCTGGAAGTGTTTTTCTTCCGTTCGCTGTTCCGCAACACTGTTGCGGAAGTGAAGGAATTTGACGCTGTCAGCAACGGGCCGCGCACAATTTATTACTCTTCCAAGTGGCTGTGGGTTTTTGCTCTGCTGTTCCACTACTGCTTCCTGCTGGTTTTCATCCGCCACTTCCGTTTCTTCATGGAACCCGTGCCTTCCTGTATTCGCTTTCTGGAAAGCATTGACGGCATCATGCAGGTGGGCTCGCCCCGGTTCTTCTGGACCGGTGGTCTTGTGCTGGTCGCACTGCTGTTCCTCTTGGGCCGCCGCCTGTTCAACGAACGCCTTCGCTACCTTTCGCTTGCCAACGATTACTTCCCCCTGTGGCTGCTCATCGGCATCGTGGGCTCCGGCATCTGCTTGCGCTATTTCGATAAGACCGAAATCGCCCAGGTCAAAGTGTTCATCATGGGTCTGACCCACTTTGCCCCCGTGGCTACCACGGGTATCAATGCCCTGTTCTTCACGCACCTTACTCTGGTTTGCGTACTGCTGATCTACTTCCCCTTCTCCAAGCTTATGCATATGCCGGGCGTGTTCTTCAGCCCCACGCGCAATATGGCGAACAACTCTCGCCGCGTGCGCCACATCAACCCCTGGAATCCGCCCAAGCAGTACTTCACCTACGCCGAGTACGAGGACACCTATCGCGACGCCATGGCCGATGCTGGGCTGCCGCTGGATAAGCAACCCGAAAAGGCCGCCGAGTAAGGAGTTTCCACAATGGCAAAATTACCTACGCCGCAAATGCTTGTGTCCAGCCGCCCGGCTTTTCCCGCCCAGGACTGGCTCGACACCAAGCCCGAATTTACACCGGGTAGCTTCTGCTATCCGGCAAAGCAAGAGACCATGGAACTTCTGCATATGCCCAATCCCCACGAATGGGATCCGGCTGCAGAAGATTGGAATCTGCCCGAAAACTGGGAACAGATCCTCTGTGACGCTTTTGAAGAACGCCTTGAAAAGCACCGTTCGCTCAAGCTGTTCATGGATATCTGTGTGCGTTGCGGCGCTTGCGCCGACAAGTGCCACTTTTTCCTTGGCACCAACGATCCCAAGAATATGCCTGTGCTTCGCGCTGAGCTGCTCCGCTCGCTCTACCGCCGCGACCACACCATGCTTGGCAAAATTCTTGGCAAAAAAGTGGGCGCTCGCGGCTGGGACAAGGACGTAGTGAAGGAACTCTTCTACTACGCTTACCAATGCACCGAATGCCGCCGCTGCTCGCTTTTCTGCCCGTACGGCATCGACACGGCGGAAATCACCGCCATCGTGCGCGAACTGCTGCACGAAGTGGGCCTGGGCATCCACTGGATCATGGATCCGGTCAAGAACTGCAGCTTCACCGGCAACCACCTTGGCATCAAGCCCCACTCCTTTGTGGAAATCGTGGAAATGCTGGCTGATGACTGCGAAACCATCACCGGCATCCGCCCCAAGACGCCTTTCAACGAAAAGGGTCACGAAATCCTGTTCATCACGCCCTCAGGTGACGTATTTGCCGACCCTGGCATCTACACCTTTATGGGTTACCTGATGCTCTTCCATGAACTGGATCTGGACTACACCTTCTCGACCTACGCATCAGAAGGCGGCAACTTTGGCTCCTTTACCACGTTCAACATGGCAAAGAAGCTCAACGCCAAAATGTACGCAGAGGCCGAACGCCTTGGTTCCAAATGGATACTCGGCGGCGAATGCGGGCACATGTGGCGCGTGATCAACCAGTACATGGACACCTATAACGGCCCGTCGCCCTCACACATGACGACGCCCGTTTCGCCCTACACGGGCACAGTGTTCCAGAACGCGGCTTCCACCAAGATGGTACACATCGCCGAGTTTACTGCCGACTTGATCCACCACAACAAGCTGAACCTCGACCCCAGCCGTAACGACCATATCATCACCACGTTCCACGACTCGTGCAACCCTGCGCGCGGCATGGGCCTGCTTGATGAACCCCGCTACGTGCTCAACGCCGTGTGTAACAACTTTGTTGAAATGCCCGAAAACACCATCCGTGAGCAAACCTTCTGCTGCGGCGCTGGTTCAGGCCTGAACACTGAAGAAATCATGGAACTGCGCATGCGTTCCGGCATGCCGCGCGGCAATGCCCTGCGTTATGTGCAAGAAAAGAATGGCGTCAACCATATGGCCTGCGTGTGCGCCATTGACCGCGCCACCCTGCCCCCGCTTGCCAATTACTGGGCTCCGGGCGTCAACGTAAGCGGCCTGCACGAACTGGTGGGCAATGCCCTTATTATGAAGGGCGAATGCAAGCGCACCATGGACCTGCGCCAGGAAGATCTGCCCAACGTGGTAGAGGATGATGACGCGCCCGAGGCGCAGGGGGAGGGCCAATAGATGTATAATGCCAAAGCTGTAATTCTTGGGATCATTATCTTTGTGGTCCTGTTCACCTCCCCGTTCTGGGCGAGCATGCTGGGCAAGCATTACTCCAGCACCGGCATTGCGCTGCCCAAGAACGAGAAAGAGTGCGTGGAAAGTGTGGATTTTATGCGCAACAAGCACATGCAGTTGCTCAATGAGTGGCGCGATGAGGCCCTGCGCAAAGAAAACCGCACCTATGTGGCATCCAACGGTAAAAAGTGGACTATCAGCCTGCAGAACACCTGCTTGAAGTGCCATAACGACTACAAGGGTTTCTGCGAAAAGTGCCACAAGGACAACAGCGTTGATCCTTATTGCTGGACCTGCCACATCATTCCTCAGGGGAGCAAGTAATGAACAAGAGCAGAAGAAGCTTTCTGAAAGTGGCGGGGCTTTCTGCCTGTGCCCTGAGCAGCGGATTGGCTGGCCTTGGCGCCCTGTCCGGCGTGGCTCAGGCCCAGGTGGCCCCCGGTCACTATGAAGCAGGTGTCAATGCCCTGCACGCCAAGCGTTGGGCTATGGTTATCGATACACGCAAATTCAACGGTCCTCAGGACTACGAACCCCTTATCGAAGCCTGCCACAAGGTGCATAACGTCCCGCACATTCCGGGGCACCAGAACATCAAGTGGTTCTGGCTTGACTCGTATGAACACACCTTCCCCGACGACATGAACACCTTCCTGGACAAAAGTCGGGCCGAAGCCAGCTACCCGCTGCTGTGCAACCACTGCACCAATCCGCCCTGTGTGCGCGTTTGCCCCACGCAGGCCACCTACAAGATGGAAGACGGCATCGTGGCGATGGACTACCACCGCTGCATCGGCTGCCGCTTCTGCATGGCGGGTTGCCCCTTTGGTGCGCGTTCCTTCAACTTCAAGGATCCGCGCAAGTTCCTGTCCAACCCGGTGCCCAATCCGGCCTTCCCCACCCGTATGATCGGTGTGGTTGAAAAGTGTACCTTCTGCGCCGAGCGCCTGGCTGTCGGTCAGTTGCCCGCCTGCGTTGAAGCTTCTGGCGGCAAGATTCTCTTCGGCGACCTGGAAGACCCCAATTCAACGGTGCGGCAGGCTTTGTCCGCCAACTACAGTATCCGCCGCAAGCCCAACCTGGGCACGCAGCCCGGCGTATACTACCTCATATAGGGAGGACAGGCCATGGTTGAAAAATTGCTCGAAGGTCCCAAGACCTACTACTTGTGGCTGCTCTTTCTGCTCTGCGTAATCGCAGGCTGCGGCATTGTGTATCTGGATCAGCTCCAGAACGGTCTTTCCGTTACCGGCATGAACCGCGACGTTTCGTGGGGACTGTACATCTCGCAGTTCACCTACTTCGTCGGTGTTGCCGCCTCGGCCGTTATGCTGGTGCTGCCCACCTACTTCCATCACTACAAAAAGTTTAAGCGCATGATCATCTTTGGTGAATTCATGGCTGTTGCAGCCGTGGTCATGTGCGCCCTGTTTATCGTGGTTGACCTTGGGCAGCCCCAGCGCATGCTCAACGTTATGCTGCACCCCACACCCAACTCCGTCATGTTTTACGACATGATGGTCCTCATCGGCTACCTTGGCCTGAACATCATCATCGGTTGGGTGACCCTGGAAGCCGAACGCCATGAAATTGATCCGCCCAAATGGATCAAGCCCCTCATTTATCTTTCGATTCTGTGGGCTTTCTCCATCCACACGGTCACGGCCTTCCTGTACTCAGGTGTTCCTGGTCGCCACTACTGGCTCACCGCCATCATGGCTGGTCGCTTCCTGGCTTCTGCTTTCTGCTCCGGTCCTGCCATCCTGATGCTGCTCATGATGTTGCTGCGCCGCCTCACTGGCTTTGATGTGGGCAAGGAAGCCGTAAAGACCCTGACCACTATCATTGTTTATGCCATGTGCATAAACGTGTTCTTCTTCCTGCTTGAACTGTTCACGGCCTTCTACAGCAACATTCCTGGTCATATGGAGCCCATCCATGTGCTGTTCTTCGGTCATGGTGGGCATCTGCTGTGGGTGAGCTACTGGATGTGGGCCGCGGTCATTATGGCTTTGGGTTGCCTGGCTATTCTTATTCCGCCCCAGCTCCGCACCCACCCCGTGCTGATGCCCATCGCCTTGGCGATGCTTGTTGCTGCATCGTGGATCGACAAGGGTCTTGGCCTTCTGGTTGGCGGTTTTACCCCCAACATGTTTGAAGACATCACCCCCTACATGCCCACCGGCAAGGAAATAACCGTAGCCCTTGGCGTTTACGCCGTTGGCGCTCTCGTTGTCTCTCTGCTCTGGCGGATCGCCCTGAGTGTTAAGAAAGAAGTGAACCACTTCTCCGACTAACAATCAGGCACACGGTATCAAACGCCCCTGCGTCTCGGACGCGGGGGCGTTTTTTCATGCAGACTATCGTTATTGTTCATAACCACTGATCTGGATGGCCCATGCGGGGCAAGCAACTGTTGCGGCTTTTTTGCAACCGCAAGCTTGACTCGAGCACATGCTCACGGGCATAGTATC
>QKDT01000140.1 GCA_003251995.1 Desulfovibrio desulfuricans | reverse complement strand
AAAATGAAAACAATTGATTTTAAAAATCCATCATAAAAATTATTTAACATACTAATTCTAAACATATTTTTAATAAATTTCACCCTTGGCATCACATTTGCCTATGCACGGCTACGAGGTGGCGCATGGAACGCATTTTAGTGGCCGTTGACCAGCTACATCCCCAGCAAGAAGCCATATCGCACGCATGTTCTCTGGCAAAGCGCATTCAAGCCAGGCTCTATGTACTTTTTGTACACAAGAAATCGTGCGTGATCAAAAATCCAGCACGTCAGCGCCTGGAACTACTTGTTGGGTATGCCAGAACAGAGGGAATACACGTTGAATACACAATATTAGAAGGAGGATATGAAGAATCAATTATTTCATTCATACAGAACAATGGAATAACCCTGTTTATACACGAACTTGAACATACAGATTTACATTCATTTGAGCGTAATTTTTCTGTATTAAAGTCTGTTCGTCACAGGATTTCTTGCAGAGTTGAAATAGTAAATTCTCATAAACCGTTGACGCAAAACTCCGAGGCTGACGTATGAACATACCGCTGTATATGTACCTGCCCATTGCGGGCAACAGCGTAAACATGGCTGCAATTCTGGGCCTGGGCGGAACCGTGGGGCTTCTCTCAGGTATCTTTGGCGTGGGGGGCGGCTTTTTTATGACGCCGCTGCTCATCATGCTGGGCATACCGCCCACAGTTGCCGCCGCTTCAGATTCCAACCAGATTATCGGCGCTTCCACATCTGGCACCCTGGCACATTTTCGTCTGGGCAATGTGGATTTCAAAATGGGATTTCTGCTACTTGCGGGCGGCGTGGCTGGTGGTTGCGTAGGGGTACGCATCATCAAGCTTTTGCGCGCGCTGGGCAATGCTGATTTTCTGATCAATCTGACCTATGTGCTTATGCTTGGCCTGGTTGGCGGCTACATGTTTTATGAAAGCCTGCAATCCATGCGCGCGCCCAGCGCGGGCACCGGCACCAAAAAAGAGAAAAAGGCCGAATCCCCCTATCAGCGAGGTCTGCACAACCTACCCTGGCAGATGGATTTTGCGCGCTCCGGGGTGCGTCTTTCGGTGCTTATGCCTTTGGGGCTTGGCATCCTTGTGGGTATACTTGCCGCTATTATGGGCGTGGGCGGCGGATTTATCATGGTTCCTGTCATGGTGTACCTGCTACGCATGCCCATGCACGTTGTGGTTGGCACCAGCCTGTTCCAGATTCTGTTTACGTGCGTCAACGTCACCATCATGCAGTCCATTGAAAACCATACGGTGGACTTCATCCTGGCCTTGCTGCTGCTCATAGGCTCATCCATCGGCGCACAGCTTGGCACGCGCATTGGCAAAAAACTGCATGCCGACCAGCTCAAAATTTTGCTGGCAACGCTCGTCCTGGTGGTTATGGGCAAGATTCTTTACGATCTGCTGGCCCGACCAGATGTACTGTTGGCATACGCGGGGGGGCATTAATCATGCGCGGTCTGGCACTTTATCGCATTATTTCGGCTGCGGCGCTGACCATAACCCTTTGCTGTGCAAGCCTTCCCGCACGGGCGGAAGACCCCGTAGCGCTTACGGTAAAACCTGCTGACATCAACATTTCCGCCTCATACCGGGGCACGGTCCTGCATGTTGAAGGGCTGGCCCCACATGGCAGTGCCATTGCGGTTCGTTTTGCTGGCGCCAGCAGTGATCTTGCCCTACGCCAAAAGGGCAAGGCATTTGGCCTGCTATGGATGAACCTTGGCACCGTTCACCTGCACAATGTGCCCTCGGTCTTTCTGGTCGCCTCATCGCGCCCACTGGCAGATATAGGCGGCGCAACGCTTGGCCTTGAAGCTGTGCGCGAATCTGTGACCGTGCAGGAGGGCAAGGACAAAACCATTGATATCCCCGCCGAGCTTGTCAAACTGAAACAGCAGGATGGCCTGTACCGTGAAACCACAGGTGGAATCACCGTGGCGGACAACGGCAGCTTTACTGCCGATTTGTCCATACCTTCACGCCTGTCACCCGGTGCATACACGGTTGAGGTTTTTGCCCTGAACAACAACAGCATCCTGGGCAGTGCCACGGCCCCGGTAACAGTCCGGCTTGTGGGCATGCCCGCCTGGATAGACCACATGGCAAGGGACAACAGCCTGCTGTACGGCATATTGTCCACACTGGTTGCCATTTTTGGCGGCCTTGCCATCGGTATGATATTCCAGAGCAAGGGCGGAGCGCACTAAGGCATTTATTGTGCGAATGTGCATCCTTGACGTTTCAAGACGCCCACTCCGGCGCTTAACAGCGCAGGCCACCCGTGCTTGCGCCTCCGTGACGGACGTCTGCTCGCGCAGCCGCCAGAGCCGTTTGAAAACTTAAAACTGCTCTAAACACACGAACGGATTTGGGGGGCGGCAACGCCCCCCACCGCCGGAGGAAAGCATGCGAATCCTGGCGCGTATAGCCAACATGCTGACAGGTTGGCGCAGCGAGCAAGGTGTAACCTTTGCCCTGCTGTTCAAAAAATTCAAAAGTATTCTTGTGCGCAACAACCGTATTCTTGAACTCATGGCAGACATGGGCGACAAGCTTGGCGGCGAGTATATTTTTGACAGCAAATATATTGAAGATGCCAGCACGCAACTGAACGACCAGGTTTTCAAGCTCATTTCAGACATGAGCGTGCTCACGCAAAACAAAAACACCTCCCTGTTTCTCGCCTTTGAGCGTATCCAACACCGTCTGCAGGAAGAAATAGCCGGTCGACGCCATACAGAAGGTGGGCGTCTGGTACTGCCTTTTCAGGACATCGGCATAGAAGCCGAGGACGAAGTTGGCGGAAAAATTTCGCAGCTTGGCGACCTTTCCAACCGTCTGCATTTGAAAACGCCCAACGGCTTTGCCATCACCACCACCGCTTTTTTTACATTTATGACCCGCAACGGCCTGCTGGAGCTGGCCCAAAACGGCATTGAAGAGTGGGACGGCACCGATCAGGGGCTGCACGAACTCGCCGACCTCATGCAAACGCGCATCATGGATTCTCCCCTTCCCTGGCGGCTGGTGGCGCAGATCGACACAATGGTGGATGTGCTGAGCGTGCGCCCCAAGTCGCCCCTGCGGCTTGCCCTGCGTAGCAGCGCCTGGGGTGAAGACGGCGATTCAAGCTTTGCCGGACAATACGGCACAGAGTTGAATGTTCCGCCAGACCAGGTTGTTGAAGCGTATAAAAAAGTGGTTGCCAGCACGTATTCCATAGAAGCATGGCGCTACCGCCTCGACAGGGGGTACCACGAAAACGAAGTGGCTATGGCTGTGGGCTGCCAGATAATGGCAGAAAGTCGCGTCAGCGGCGTGCTGTTTACCTGCACGCAAAATTTGGGTGTAGCGTGCGAATCCATGGTGGTCAGCGCCACCTGGGGCGGCGGGGCGGCCGTTGTCTCGGGCGAAACCGCCACAGATACCATATATTTAAGCCGCACTCCGCCCTATCCGCCACTAACACGCGCTATCACACGCAAAGCGCACAGGCTCGTACCTGCATCACGCGGCGACCTGGTGTGGGAGGATGTTCCGGAAGAAATGCAGAACATCCCCTGCCTTACCGACGAGCAACTGGAGCAGCTTGCCCGTGCGGGCATGTCACTTGAGCGCTACTACAAACGCCCGCAGGATGTGGAATGGACATTTGATAACCGGGGCGAGCTGCACATTTTGCAATCGCGGCCTTTGCGGTCTGGGGGCGATGCCGGGTTGTCTGTTACCGTGCAGGACGCCACCAGCAAGGCAGAGGTCATTTTTTCCGGCAAGGGTCTGGTAGCACAGCGCGGTGTTGCTGTGGGCAAGGTTGTACTTGTTGACCACAACACAGACCTTGACCAGTTTCCTGAAGGCGGCATTCTGGTCTCCAAGTTCACATCGCCCCGCTACGCACGGGTGATGCGCCGTGCCTGCGGTATCATTACCGATGTGGGGTCACCCACGGGGCACATGGCAACCATTGCCAGAGAGCAGCGAGTTCCTGCCCTGGTCAATACAGAAGACGCCACAAGCCTGCTGCGAGATGGCGATGAAATCACCCTTGATGCCACGCAAAACGTTGTTTACCGGGGCAACGTCGCCGAGCTGGACAGGTTTGAACGTACTGAACCCGACATGTTTGAAGAATCGTATGAATATCGCTTGTTGCGCAGGCTGCTCAAGTACATAGCGCCGCTCAATCTGGTGGATCCGCATTCAGACGACTTCAAGCCCCAGGCGTGCAAAACCTATCACGACATCACCCGCTACATACACGAAAAAGCCGTTGAAGCCCTGGTGGCGCTCAGCCAACGGCACGATGCCCTGCACCATGCCCCGGCGCGACGCCTGAAGGATGGCCCGCCGCTGGGCCTTACGATCATTGACGCAGGCGGTGGCACCAGTTGCGAGCCCAATGCAACAGCATTGAATATGGATGAAATAACCTCTGTACCCCTTCGGGCTTTTCTGCAAGGGATGAATATATCGGGCATGTGGGACACTGCCCCGGTGCCGGTAGACCTTGGCAGTTTCATGTCCAGTTTTACCCGCACGTTTACCGCCTCCATGGCGGGGCCGGATACTGTTGGTCGCAACCTCGCCGTTGCCCTGCGCGACTATATGAACGTCAACATGCGGCTGGGGTACCACTTCAACACCATCGACGCGTATATCTCTGACCAGATCAACGACAACTACATATATTTTCGCTTTCTTGGCGGCGTTACAGAGCTGGTGCGGCGTTCACGCCGGGCCAGATTTGTGGCAGATGTATTGGACAGGTTTGATTTTCGCGTTGAAGTACACGGCGATCTGGTGGTGGGCAGAATAAAAAAACTCTCGGTAACGCGCATGCTCGTTCGTATGCACATGCTTGGCGGCCTTGTGGGCTATGCCCGTCAGCTTGACGCCCGCATGAACAGTGACGAGATGGTTGCAAAACACGCGCAAGCCTTTATTGATGCCATAAAAACAACATTGCCCGCAGGATATACAGAGCATACAGGAGGACACCATGACACTACGAATCTTGGTGCTTGATGACGAACCTATTGTTTGCAAGCGCCTTAAACCGGCATTTCAGAAATACGGATACGAGGTTGAAACATTCACGGACAGCGCCGCTGCACTGCACAGAATGACCGAAGCGGCCTTTGATGTGATTATTACAGACCTTAAGATGGAAGGCGCGGACGGGTTTCAGGTTTTGGAAAGCGCCAGGGAACTGCTGCCCCAAGCCAGAATTGTGGTTATTACCGGTTTTGCAACACTGGATACCGCCAAGGAATCCTTTCACAAAGGCGCTTTTGATTTTGTGGCAAAACCCTTTAAATTGGGCGGCATTATTGAATGCGTGCGCCGACTGGAAGAGGACATGAAAAACCCATCCGAAAACCGCTGACCCCTCAAAATCACACACGGCATCACCTGCGCCACCGCAAGTGAAAGGCGCAACAAGGTTGCGACGACAGGCAGGCCGGTTGCCTCGCAAGGGCTTGCAGGGGTATACAGATACTGAGGGTGTAGCCGTATTGGCTTTTATACGCCTACGGAGGGGCTGCATGTATACTTTTGATCTGCTGTGTTTTTGCGTATCTGTGGCTTTGTACTCTGCCTACAACTTCTTTATACGCTTTAGAGAAACCTCTGATCCCGGCTATACAATCCACGGCATATCCCGTACCGCAAGAACCCGATGGGTGGGGTCAATTCTTGAAAAAAAGAATGGCATTCTTGCCGTGCAAACCCTGCGCAACGCCACAATGGCCTCGACCTTTATGGCCTCCACAAGTGTTTTGCTGGCTGTGGGCGTGCTGTCGCTCACCGGCAATGGAGAAAATGTTC
>QKDT01000356.1 GCA_003251995.1 Desulfovibrio desulfuricans | reverse complement strand
TCGCGCAGGTGGGCCGCACCAACAACTGGTGCAGGCCGGAGCTTGACGCAGAGGCTAATCTGGATATCCGCGAGGCCCGGCACCCTGTGGTTGAGGCCATGCTTGGACGCGCCAATTTTGTGCCCAACGACTTTCGGCTGGATGCCGGTCGCCGCCTGTGCCTGCTCACAGGCCCGAATATGGCTGGTAAATCAACGGTGCTGCGCCAGGTAGCCATCATCAGCCTGTTGGCGCAGATGGGTTCCATGGTTCCGGCAACCGCTGCCCGTCTGGGGCTTGTAGACCGCCTGTTCTCCCGCGTGGGGGCCTCAGACAACCTTGCGCAGGGGCAGAGCACCTTTATGGTGGAAATGATGGAAACTGCCCGCATTCTACGGCAGGCCACCCGCCGTAGTCTTGTTATTCTGGATGAAATCGGGCGCGGCACCAGCACCTACGATGGCGTTGCGCTGGCCTGGGCTGTGGTGGAAGACCTGGCAAAACGTGCCGGCGGCGAACTGCGCACCCTTTTTGCCACCCACTACCATGAGCTTACGGCGCTTGAAGGCCGCATTGCGGGCGTGTTCACCATGAACATTGCCATCCGCGAATATAACAACGACATTCTCTTTTTGCACAAGCTCGTACCCGGCCCGTCAGACCGCAGTTACGGTGTGGAAGTGGCCCGTCTTGCGGGCGTGCCCGGCCCCGTGGTGCAACGGGCCAGAGCCATCTTGCAGGGTTTGGAACGCGGGCGCGAAAGTGCCAGAAAAACCGTTGTTTCCGCTGTGTCCTTGCCTGGCCTGAGCCTGCCGGAGCCGACGAAAAAAGCACCCGAACTGCCGGAGATCGCCGCTGCGCCACCGCGCACGGAGCATCCGCTGGTTCTTTTGTTGCGTGAGCTTAATCCTGACGAACTCAGCCCACTGGACGCGCTCCGCATGCTGATGGAATGGAAAAAACTGTGGAGCGACGGCCCTGAATCGGTGCATGACACTGTGTCTGCCCCGCCGCCGGATGAGGAAGCCCATGAGTAACGCTAATCCCTGGTCTGTTATTCAGCTTGTGGCAGAACGGCGTATTGAAGAAGCTCAGGAACAGGGAGCCTTTGACAACCTGCCCGGCGCTGGCAAACCCCTGGAGCTTGAAGACCTGAGCCATGTGCCGGAAGACATGCGCATGGCCTACAAGATTTTGCGCAATGCGGGCTGTCTGCCGCCAGAGCTTGAAGAACGCAAAGAGCTGAACAGGCTTGTGGATCTGCTTGAGCACTGCGAGGACGAGCAGGAACGTGTGCGCCAGATGCAGCGGGTGCGCTTTATGATCACGCGCGCCAAAATGCGCTTTCAGCGCCCCATGCAGATTGAGCAGGATGACCCGTATTATGACCGATTGCTGGACAGGCTTTCGTCCACGCCGCGCAAAGCGGGCTGATCTGCAACTCTACGCGTATATGTAACCGCGTCATGAGCGCCTGACCCATTCAAACACAAACAGGCCGGAACTGAATCCCGGCCTGTTTTTTGTTTTCTTGAGCATCATGAGTGGAGGCTTGCTTGACCCCATTTTGACCAATGCACGCCCTATCTGCGTGAAGACATTTGGGCGGCAAACAACGCAGGACGGCTCCTTGCCCAATTATCCGGCTACCCACGCGTGGCTCAATCACGAAAAGCGCGCTTGTGGGGTATCTTTCAAAAGCAGCACATCAGCCCTGCCGCGCGCCGCAGCAATGTCATAACGGCCTAATATAAATCAGAATCCGCAGGCATCCTTTCCCAATAAATACGGCCCTTTTTGCGATACTTGCGCAGCAGCACATACACGCTGCCGGGGCCGCCGTCGTACGGTTGCGCCGTGCAAAAGGCCAGCACCACACGCTTAAAGGGATCCTGCGTCAGCCAGCTTTGCAGTTTTTCGCGCAGCACGCCCATGCCGTCCGGCGAGTTGCGCCCACGGCCCGGCACAACCAGCACAGTGCGCAAACCCTTGTACCAGCTTCCTTTAAAAAAGCCGCGCAGGGCTTCAAATGCCTGAAGCGCATTAAGGCCGTGCAGATCAAGATGCGCCTCGGGGCTGAGGCCCCCTGCCCGCAGCTTGTTCAAAATCATCTGATCCAGCCCTACCACATGGCCCTCAAGGTATTCGTCAGAAAAAGTCAGTGCGAATTCCAGTTTGCCGTCCATGAAATCCTGAAGGCTCATCTCGCCATGGGGGGGCGGCGTGCCGGGGGCTGGCGTTGGGGCCACGTCGCGCCCGCTGCCGGTCAAGGGGCTTACTGTGCCCATGGCTGCAAGAAAGGCTGCGGCCTCGTCATCGGCTTCATGCATGGCGATGGTTGCGGTATCGGCTTGAGCTGCGGCAAATGTGGTCTGGGTGGGCAAACCCTGCCCTTTTGATGCAGGGCCTTGCGAGGCCTGAGCGTGAGACTTGGCGGCCTTGGATTCCTGAGATGCCTGAGGGGCCGCGCCCTTGGTCTTGCCAGCAACCAGCAAATCACTCTTGCCCATATTCTTTTTGCCTTTGCCCCGGTCTTCCGCCAGGGCATCCGCCATGCTGGTCATGGAGCCGCGCTCTTCAAGCGAAAACCCCTGTGTGCCAGATTTGTGGCTGTTTTTCGCCCGGGTAACGCTGCTCACGGCATTCAAAAACAGATCACAGTCTTCATCTGAAACTTCAAGGTTTTGCGTGGAACCAGCAGAGGCGGTCACGCGCTTGCCCTTGCCCAATCCGGCGTGCGCAGGTTTGCGCTCATTGCCGCCAGATTTTTGCTTTTCAGGAAAATCCTTGGCCTTGAGCGTGCGGAATGGATTTGCCCCAAAGGCATCTGCGTCAGACATAACGGCCCCACTCATGGATTATGCTAATAAAAAAAGCCGCAGCACAGGCCGCGGCTTTGACAGTAAAACGTATGCTGCGCTTATTGAGCCGCAGGCGCCGGTGCCTTCTGCTCAGCAGGAGCAGCAGGAACCACAGGAGCCGGGGTCACATCCGCGCCGGGCTTTACAGCCGGGGTAGCGGGCTTGGGAGCAGCAGGCTCTTCAATCTTCACGTCAAGAATCGTAGACTGATTGGAAGGACGCGAGCTGGTCACGAGGGTGTAGCTGAGCGATGTGATGACAAAGATCACAGCCAACAGGGCAGTCAGCTTGGCAAGAATGCCGCCAGCGCCGCCGCTGCCGAACACAGAGCTGTTGCCGCCGCCAAAGATCACGCCCATGCCTTCCTTGCCCGCCTGAAGCAGTACAAGAATCACCAGCAACACGCATACAATGATATGCAGTGTAAGAATGAGAGTCTGCACGAATTCCTCCTCGCCGTCCGGCCACTGCCAGATGGCGCGCCCGAAGTGGGGTTAGGCCCCGATAATTTGTAAGAAGCTTTGCGCTTCTAAAGACGCTCCACCTACCAGAAGGCCATCCACATTGTCAAGGGCCATGAGCCCTGCGGCATTGTTCGGCTTTACACTGCCACCATAAAGAATGGGCAGCAAATTGGCTGTGTCACCCACAAGCTTGCGCAGTAGGGCCCGCGTTACCGCATGCGCATCAAGCACTTCTTCCGGCCCGGCGACCTTGCCCGTGCCAATGGCCCATACGGGTTCGTAGCCCACGGCAAGTTTGCCCACTAGGGCCGCGCCCCGCAAGCCCTCTGGCATGGCCGAAAAAACGGCTGCCAACTGGCGCTCAAGCACGGCGTTAAGTTTGCCGGCTTCGCGTTCGTCCAAAGTTTCGCCAATGCACAGCAGCACATTGAGGCCGTGTTCAAGGGCAAAAATGGTTTTGCGGGCCACAATGGCATCGTCCTCACCCATAATGTGCCGACGTTCGGAATGCCCGGTCAGCACCCAGCTTGCGCCAGCGTCGCGCAGCATGGCGGGAGAAGTTTCGCCGGTAAAGGCCCCTTCTTCTGCGGGGTAGCAATTCTGCCCACCCGCCGAAAGCGCCGCAACGCCCTTAAAGGCGTCTGCCACGCTGCTTATGCACGTAAAGGGCGCAAAAACGACAACATCCTGTCCTGCAGGCATATTACCCAGAGCGTTGGCAAGTTCGCCAGCGCTTTGGGCAGCCTGAGCACGGGTTTTATACATCTTACAGTTAGCGGCAAAAATTTTTTGCATGGCGTCCTCAAAGATCAGATGGAACAAAGATAAATGAGCGCGTCTTCACCAGTATCGGTATAATACTTTTTGCGCACGCCCTCTCGCTTAAAGCCGCAACTCTCGTACAGACAAATGGCGGGTCTGTTACCCACCCTGACTTCAAGCAAGATTTTGCTTATAGCCATTTTACGCGCAAGGCGCAAGACCACACTCAATATGCGTCGTCCGTACCCTTTGCGGCGTTCATCCGGCAAAACCGCAAGATTGAGTATTTCCAGTTCATCCAGCGTGTGGTACACAGATATATAGCCAATCAGGGCCTCATGCCGAAAAAGTCCCAGCGCCACAAAGGCTTTTTGCCCAAAAGCGGCAGCGCACTGCTCTTCTGACCAGGGCAGGGGAAAACATTGCCGCTCGATCTCATACATGGCGGCAGCGTGCTGCGGCCCAAGCATCTTAAGGTGTTCATCCCGCTCTGTGGTAGCTCTCATGAAAATCAGCCTTTACCCTTCATTAAACAACGCCCCTGACTTGCAGGAAGTTGTGGACAAAAACAATATACCGCTTTGCGTCATGCGTGGCGAGGATGTGCTGCGGCAAGATCTACGTCACAGAGCCGTTGGGCTGCTTGTGCGCGATCGGCGAGGCCGCGCCCTGCTGACGCATCGCCCCGGCCTGGGCTGGGGGTTTTCGTCCTTTGGGCGGCTGCCCGCCGGGCAATCGAGCGAACATAAGGCGCAGGAGCTGTTTAAGCAAGACTGGAACCACGAAGGGCGTGTGCTTTCACTGGGTATTTCGCCCCCAGGGCCAGAAAATTTCAACGCCTTTGTGGCCCTGTATGAAGGCCGCATGCCCACCTCCATGGCAACGGCTGCCGTGCGCGACCCAGATCAGCACATGCTGGTTGACTATGACGAGCTGCGTGGGCTTGGCGTGCATTTTGGCGAACTGCTGTCGCCTTTTTTGCGCCAGGCGGTTCAGGCCGGGCTTGTGCGCCCCCGCTGATACACCCGCCTTTCTTCCTGTAGACGCGCAGCCTATGGTGCCAGCCTGTGCTGGCGCCGTGGTCATTCTGCAGCAACATTGTCTGCGCCGCGCGGAACTGAGGGGCATCACCGCTATTGAGCCCATTACTAGGCCTTGCCTACGCACGCACTGTCCACATATGCGCCCAGAACGGCTCGAGGGCGCGCGCAAAATGCCCGCCGAGGGCATCACGCGTTCTATACGGCTGTGGGGCCAAGCAGATCAACAATCTGCTGATGCACCAAACCATTGGAGGCCAGCAGCACATCACCAAAATGCAATGGTTCCCCACGCAGATTGGTTACCTTGCCCCCGGCTTCTTCCACCAGTAGGTGCCCGGCGGCAAAATCCCAGGGTTTGAGGCCTTCTTCATAATACGCATCCAGCCTGCCGCAGGCCACATAGGCCAGATCAACGGCTGCCGCGCCCATGCGCCGCAATCCCTGACTCTTGGGCAGCACAAGGGCCAACCGTTCAAGGATTCTGTCGAGCCGCCCTGTGAAATCATAGGGAAAACCCGTGGCAACCAGCGCATCCCCTAGGGATTCGGCCTTGCTCACCGCAAGGGGCGCGCCGTTGAGGCTCGCACCCTGCCCGCGTTGCGCGCTGAAGCATTCGTCCATCATGGGCACGTTAACCACGCCCAGCTCCGCACGCCCATTGTTCCAAAGCGCCACAGATGTTGCCACCTGCGGGATGCGATGAACAAAATTGGTGGTGCCGTCCACAGGGTCGATGATCCAGCACAGGCCTTCCGGCTCTTT
>QKDT01000260.1 GCA_003251995.1 Desulfovibrio desulfuricans | reverse complement strand
TCCCTCATAACACCAGATATCGCGCCGGGTGAAAGCGTTAAAACGCCCCTGCGCTTCAAGCTGCCGGAAGGAATGACTCTCTTGAACCCGGTTACAGAAGAAGTTACGGTAACAAGAAAAAAGAAATAATTCTGCGTCATACCTCGCGCCCCCCGCAAGGCGGATGCATGAATTACAACCGCGTTTTGCCAGCGCGCACGACGCTGCAACTGACTATAACACCTGTAACGCCCACGCAAAAACGCGTTTGAGCGCTGCAACAGCATATGAGGTAAGGAGATTCCATGTCTGAACGTCTTTTCGGCACAGACGGGCTACGCGGCACGGTCAACAATTATCCCATGACCGTGGATGTTGCCCTGCGACTTGGTCTGGCGGCGGGCGTGCGCTTCAGGCGCGGCGAACACCAGCATAAGGTGGTTATCGGCAAAGATACGCGCCTTTCAGGCTATATGTTTGAATCCGCCCTTACTTCAGGGCTGTGCGCCGCGGGCATGCATGTTATCATGACCGGGCCGCTGCCCACCCCTGCCATCTCCTTTCTTACCCGCAGCATGCGGGCCGACCTTGGCGTGGTCATTTCGGCCTCGCACAATCCCTTTCACGACAACGGCATCAAGTTTTTCGATGCGGACGGCTACAAGCTACCCGACATAACAGAAGACGAAATATCCGCCATGGTGCTGGATGCAGACTTTAAATGGCCCTATCCCGAATCGCGCGGCGTAGGCCGTGCCACCAAAATCGAGGATGCCGGGGGCCGCTATATTGTTTACACCAAAAGCTGTTTTCCCCCTCAATTGACGCTCTCTGGCCTGCGCATAGTAGTTGACTGCGCCAACGGTGCCAGCTACAAGGTTGCCCCGCTGGCACTTGAAGAATTGGGGGCGGAGGTTTTCCGCATTGGCACCAACCCCAACGGAACCAACATCAACGAGCACTGCGGTTCGCTCTACCCTGAAGTGGTGGCGGCAAAAGTGCGCGAGGTGCGGGCTGATGTGGGGCTTGCGCTGGATGGCGACGCCGACCGCCTCATTGTTGTGGATGAGCACGGCGATATCATCGACGGCGACCAACTCATGGCCATGTGCGCCCAGGCCATGATGGCCCGGGGCGAGCTGCCGGGCAATCTGCTGGTGGCCACCGCCATGAGCAATATGGCCCTGGAAATTTTTATGAAGGATCACGGTGGTTCGCTGCTGCGCACCAAGGTGGGCGACCGTTACGTTATGGAAGCCATGCGGCGCGAGGGCGCCATGCTGGGCGGCGAACAATCAGGACATCTGATTTTTCACAAATACAGCACCACTGGCGATGGTCTGTTGGCGGCCCTGCAGATTTTGCGCATCATGCGTGAAAAGGATAAGCCTCTGTCAGAACTTGCCGGGCGTCTCCAGCCCTTCCCGCAAAAGCTTATCAACGTGCGCGTGGAAAAACGTCTGCCGTTTGAAGAACGCCCCGCCATCGGCGAGGCCGTAGCCAAGGTTGAAGCGGAACTTGCCGGGCGTGGGCGCGTGCTCTTGCGCTATTCCGGCACCGAAGCTCTTTGCCGCGTCATGGTAGAAGGCGAAAATCCCGAAAAGGTAAAAGCCTTCGCTGAAGATCTGGCTGTTGTGGTTGAGCGCGAGTTGCGCTGATTTTACAGACCAGATACGCAGCAATCATGTCGGAATTGTAATTTTTCAGACTTTGCTTGCAGAATTGCTTTCTTCCGCTTATTGCTTACAGCGATTTGCCGTTACTAAAAATTGTTTTGTCTACCCCCCTTGGAGGCATGCATGAAGAATATTCGTAAAGTCGTCATTCCCGTGGCTGGATGGGGAACTCGCTCCTTGCCTGCAACAAAGAATATTCCCAAGGAAATGCTGCCCATCTACAACAAGCCCGTCATCCAGTATGTGGTTGAAGAGGCCCAGCGCGCCAATATCGAAGACGTCATCTTTGTCACCAACCGGGACAAAACGGTTATTGAAGACCACTTTGACTACAACCTTCAGCTTGAGGGCGTGCTTGAACGCGCGGGCAAGCTGGACAAGCTGGCTGAAGTGCGCAAGGTAGCCGAGATGGTCAACATCATGTCCGTGCGGCAAAAGCGCCAGCTTGGCCTTGGGCATGCGGTGCTGTGCGCGCGCGAACTTGTGCGCGATGATCCTTTTGCCATTATGGTGGGCGACGACCTCATGTTTGGTGGAGCGCCTGGCATCGGTCAGTTGATTGAAGTGGCTATGGCTGAAAAAATGCCCGTCATCGGCGTTATGGAAGTGCCGTGGGAAAAGGTCAGCCGCTACGGCATCATTGATGGGGATGAAGTAACTCCCGGCGTGTTCCGCGTTAAAAACATGGTGGAAAAACCCGCCCGTGAAGACGCGCCCTCCCGCATGGCTATTGTTGGTCGCTACGTGCTCACACCCGATATTTTTGATTACCTTGAAAAGGTCGAACCCGGTCACGGCGGCGAAATTCAGCTTACGGACGCCCTGCAGGCCATGGCCCAAGACAGGGGCATGATGGCAGTGCGCATGTCTGGCATGCGCTTTGACGCAGGCGACTGGGCGGAATTTCTCACCGCCAACATCTACTTTGCCCTTCAGGATGAAGAACTGCG
This sequence comes from Desulfovibrio desulfuricans, assembly GCA_003251995.1. Taxonomy (GTDB): domain Bacteria; phylum Desulfobacterota; class Desulfovibrionia; order Desulfovibrionales; family Desulfovibrionaceae; genus Desulfovibrio; species Desulfovibrio desulfuricans_B. The sequence goes on along the minus strand of QKDT01000260.1, from coordinate 3,287 downwards.
CTACGACCTGCTCAAACTGCTCAAAAACTTTGTGCAGTTCCATTAGCAGTTGCGCGTAGATATCGCTCCAAGCCTCCTCTGGTTCGCCAGGGGAGGCTTGTTTATTCTGACGGCAGCCCGATCAACAAACAAAACGAAGAAACGGCACAGTGAATTTTCAGAACAAATACGCCGCTACAAAATATGTACCCGGTGCAAACCTGCATGCATGCGCCCACAAAATACTTGAAGGCACGTAGGATGAACCGTTGCCCCCATTTACGGGACAAAGCACTCTGACTGCCATACGGCAGCCTTATCCTGCTCAGTCCCTGCTGCCCGGGCTGAACGCCCCGACAGCCAGTGCTTCCATGCCAAGGCTTGCTATTAAAGCCGTATTACGTAAATCTGCCCCACATGTACGCCACAGTCGCCCTGCTTACCCCGCCCTACACCAGCCTTACCTACACCTTGCCGTCAGAATTTTCTGCCGATTTCTGGCAGCCGGGCTTACGGGTGGCAGTGCCCTTGGGTCGGGGCCAGCGCACCGCCCTACGTGCTGCCGTGCTGCTGCGCGTCAGCCCCACAGCCGATATTCCTGATGGCGTGGAGTGCAAGGACCTTGGCTGGCCTCTGGAAAACGCCCCCCTGCTCCCCGCTGTTCTGCTTGAACTTGCCGAAGATCTGGCCCGTCGCCAGGGGCTTCATCCCGGTCATATTTTAGGGCATGTGCTGCCCCAGGGGCTGCGGCTTGCCAGGGTACGCCTGCGCAATATCGAATCCGGCAAGGCGGTGGCCTGGACTCTGGCGCGGATTCGCGAAGCAGCGCCCGAGCAACGTCTGGCGCTTGCCGAGGCTCTTTGCAACGGCACAGCCCGCATGCTCCCCCCCGGCACGGATGCCGCCAGCGAAGAATTCTGCCTTCTGCGGGTTGACCCTCCGTGGCCTGTGCGGCCTTCTGCCAAGCGCCAGATTGAAATTCTGGACTACCTGCATCAGCATGGCAGCGTGAGCCGCCGCCGACTTGTGCAATCCTTGGGGCAGGCCGTTACCCCGGCCCTGCATTCCCTGCTTGAAGCCGGGCACGTCAATCTTGCACGCGATAACGGCGTTGACGACGATGACGCCCTCGAGGCTACGGAACAGAGCCTGTTACCGCCCCCGCCTGCCCCATTTGCGCTCAATGACGACCAGGCTGTTGCGCTTGAAAGCATGCTGGAGGCCCTGCAAGCCGACACTGCCTCCTCACGTCTGCTCTTTGGTGTGACTGGCAGCGGCAAAACAGCCGTATATCTGGAGCTTGCCAAGGCCTGCCTCGCTGAAGGCAAAAGCATTATGCTGCTGGCACCCGAGGTTGCGCTGGCCCACAAGCTACGGCGTGATGCCTCCTGCGCACTGCCCGATGCCCCACTTTTTTTCTACCATGGGTATCAATCCCCCGCTCGCAGAGAAGCCGCCTTTCGCCAACTGGCGCAGAGCGATGCCCCCTGTATTGTTGTTGGCACTCGCTCGGCTCTTTTTCTGCCGGTGCCGCACCTGACTTGCATTGTGCTTGATGAGGAACATGACGGATCTTTCAAGCAGGATGAAAGCCTGGCCTACCAGGCCAAGGAAGTTGCATGGTTCCGCATTGCCCAGACCAGAGGCCTGCTGGTGCTTGGTTCCGCCACGCCTGACCTCAAAACATTTTACGCTGCTGAAAACGGCAATCTGCCCATGCTGCGGCTGCCGCACCGTGTTGGCGGGCGGGATCTGCCGCCTGTTGAACTTGTGGATATAAGCTCTCTGGCCCCCGGCTCAACCAGCATGGATGGCCTGCTGGCACCACAAAGCGAAGCCGCCTTGCGCGAAACCGTTGAACGCGGCGAGCAGGCCGTGGTTTTGCTGAACAGACGCGGCTACGCCCCCCTGATGTACTGCCTTGACTGCAACCGTACCCTGCGCTGCCCGCACTGCGAAATTGGGCTTACCTATCACAAGGGGCTGGAAAAACTCGTCTGCCACTACTGCGGCTATAACCGTCCTTTTCCATCCCCCTGCCCGGAATGCGGCGGCATGAACTTTTTGCCCATGGGCGAAGGCACAGAACGGCTGGCAGAACGCCTGAGCGTGCTGGCTGGGGGGCCGGTACTGCGGCTGGACAGAGACAGCACCCGCAGGCCCGGACGTATGGAAGAGATACTCGCGGCCTTTGCCCGGCAGGAGGCCCCCATTCTTGTGGGCACGCAAATGCTGTCCAAGGGACACCACTTTCCACTGGTGACTCTGGCTGTCATTGCAGATGCCGACCTGGGACTGAACCTGCCCGATTACCGCGCTGCCGAACGCACCTTCCAGTTGCTGGTTCAGTCTGCCGGGCGCGCCGGCAGAGGCGACAAGCCAGGTCGGGTGCTCATTCAAACGCGCGACGTCAATCACTACTGCTGGCAATATGTACGCACGGCAGATTACGAGGGATTTTATCAGGCGGAGCTTGCCAAACGGCGACTGCGCCGCTACCCGCCCTTTGTGCGCCTGGCGCTCATTCGCATTTCTTACGCGCTCAACGAGCAGGGCGGCGCGCCTGCACTGAACGATCTGGCCCAGGCGCTGCGCGGCAAGGCTGGGGAACTGGGAGTGCAGCTACTTGGCCCCGCCCCGGCCCCTCTTGCCTTGCTGCGAGGACGCAAGCGTTTTACATGCTTGATAAAAGGCCAGGATTGGCAGGCCCTGCGATCCCTATATTTTTTTGCTCTTTCGCAAAAAGCTTCAAAACACTTGCGACTTTTTCTTGACCTTGATCCAATAAATATGTTGTGACAGCCCATTACTGTTGTCGGGGCGGCGTTCAAGCCGCGTCTGGTTCCGCGACACAACGGAGCGCCAGCTTGCCAATGGCAGGCCGGATGGTCTTGTTGTGCGCATTTTTGCAGCTTAGTGGAGGGGTAATGAAGGCTTTTCGTGTTTTATGTCTGGCACTTACCATTGTAGTTGGTTGTGCGCCAGTAGCCTGGGGCGAAGGTTTTGCCCTTAATGAATGGAGCGCTAGAGGCGTTGCCCTCGCAGGCGGCATGGTAGGCCGCGCTGACGATGCATCTGCCATTGCATATAATGCCGCTGGCATAACCCAACTGCCCGGCACCCACTTTATGGGCGGCTTTGCCCTTATCAGCCCCTCCGGCAGCATTACAACCCAGTCTGGCGGGCGCGAAACCAATACCTACACCAAACCCGCACTCTGGCCTGCGCCTCATGCTTATGCCAGCCATCAGTTGAGTGATTATGCATGGATCGGCCTGGGCGTTTTCTCACGTTTTGGCCTTGGCAAC
>QKDT01000007.1 GCA_003251995.1 Desulfovibrio desulfuricans | reverse complement strand
TGGGCAGTTTGTCATGATCCGTCCCCGAAACTTCGGTTTGGATATCCCCTGGGCGCGTCCTCTTGGCATCTGCCACATGACCTCCCGTCATATGATCTGCTTTTTTCAGGTGCGTGGCAAAGGCACCCGGCGGATGTCCGAGTTGCGCTCTGGTGACAAGGTGCGCGTGTGGGGGCCGCTTGGCAACGGTTTTGCCGTTGAGCCGGACACCCCAACTCTGCTGCTGGCTGGCGGCATGGGTATTGTGCCCTTTGTCGGCTACGTGAGCGAACATCCCAAGCCCTGGAATGTGTCCATGCTTTTTGGTCACCGTGAGCACATCAGTTGCTATCCGGTGGACAGCATCAACGAGCATGTGCCGCTTGACAGCCTGCGCGAGGCAGAATCGGGCGATCTGGACGACTTTATCTTTACCATTCAGGAGCGCATGAGCGAATACGCCGAGCAGAAGGGCCTTGTGCTTGCCTGCGGCCCCACGCCCTTTATGCGCACCGTGCAGAAATTTGCCGCCGAGCTTAACGTGCGCTGCCAGCTTTCGCTTGAAAACCGTATGGCCTGCGGCGTTGGGGCGTGCCTGGGGTGCGTTTCCAAAACCACCGAAGCCTGGCCTGTAGAAGCAAAGCGCGAGGGTCTGGTGCAGGTGTGCAACCACGGCCCGGTATTCTGGTCGAATCAGGTCGAGCTGTAGGTTCTGCCTGCCCGCCCTTGATTTCTGAAACGACGTTAACGCCCGTATGCGGCATCCGTTACGGCGCTGGCGCGCCGCACTGGCAAACTGGCTGTCGCGCGCAGGTGCGCGCGGGTCTGCACTGCCCGGCGAAGCCACGCACAAAATGCCGGATGTCGGCAATCTGGAGAAAGCGGCATGGATCTTTCCGTCACACTCAAGGGGCAGACGCACGATCTGACCCTTAAGAATCCTGTGCTCACGGCCTCAGGCACCTTTGGCTACGGGCTGGAATTCGCCGCTTACGGCGACCTTGCCGCTCTGGGCGGTCTGGTGGCAAAGGGGCTTTCCCTTTTGCCGCGTCAAGGCAACCCCACCCCCCGCATAGTGGAAACCACCGCGGGCATGCTCAACGCCGTTGGGCTGCAAAATGACGGGGTCGAGGTTTTTTGTAACGACAAACTGCCCCGTCTGCCCTGGCAGGAAACTGCCGTTATCGCCAATATCTATGCCGGTTCGGTGGATGAGTTCGCCGAGCTTGCAGCCCGCCTGAATGAAGAAGAAGGCGTTGCCGCCCTAGAGGTCAACGTTTCTTGCCCCAATGTTAAAGAAGGCGGCGTGCTTTTTGGCCAAGACCCGGCGCTTGCCGCGCAGGTTACAGCCGCTGTGCGCCGCGCAGCACCCGGCAAGCACGTTATGGTCAAGCTTTCGCCCAACGTCACGGATATAGCCCTCATGGCCCGTAGCGTTGAAGACGCTGGCGCGGACAGCATCTCGTGCATCAACACCCTGCTTGGCATGTCCGTTGACCTGAACAGCCGCAAGCCCTCGCTGGCTAATGTGGTTGGTGGCCTTTCCGGCCCCGCCATCAAACCTGTGGCGCTGCGCTGCGTGTGGCAGGTGGCCCGCGCGGTGAGCATCCCTGTCATCGGCATCGGCGGCATTGTTACCGCTGAAGATGCCCTTGAATTTTTGCTGGTCGGCGCGCGTGCGATTCAGGTTGGCACGGGTAACTTTATGCGACCAGATTGCGCTTTTGCCTTGGTGGAAGAACTTCCTGCCCTTTGCGAAAAGCTGGGCATTGAAGACCTTGGCGCTTATTGCGGCAGCCTGGATCTGGGCTAGTTATGTCGCTTACCGTTATCCCCGCCCGCTCCAAGCAGGAGTTTGCCCAGTTTATGGATTTGCCCTGGAGCCTTTATGAACAAGGCTCGCTGTGGACCCCTGCTCTCAAGTTTCAGGATCGCGAACTGCTCACGCCTGGCAAGCATCCCTTTTGGGAAAGCGCCCGCCGGGAGCTGTTTCTTGTGCTGCGCGATGGTCAGCCCGTTGGGCGCATTGCCGCCATTGTGGACGAAAAATACAATGCCTACGCCGATGAAAAGTGCGGCGGATTCGGCTTTTTTGAATGCGCCAACGACCCTGAAGCCGCCCATGCGCTGCTTGACGCGGCGCGCGACTGGCTGAAAGAGCAGGGCATGAGCTTTATGCGCGGGCCGCTGAACCCGTCTGCCAACTACACCTGCGGTCTGCTGGTGGATGGTTTTGACCTTGCGCCCACCATCATGATGCCCTGGAACCCGCCTTACTACGCGGAACTGCTCGAAACATGGCATATGCGCAAAGAGCAGGATCTTTTCGCCTATCTTATTGAGCGCTCGCGCCTTGACCTGCCGGAATGGCTGCGTGAGGAAATAGTGCGCCTCAAGGCAGAAGGAAGCTTTACCTGCCGCACATCGGGCAAGGCTACGTTGGCGGAAGACATCCGCACCATGTTTGATCTGTACAAGACCTCATGGGCGAAGAACTGGGGTTTTTCTCCCCTTTCCGATGCCGAGGCCGAGCACCACGTCAAGGAACTCAAGAGCGTTCTTGACCCCGAATTTTTTGTGCTGTTTTTCCACAATGGCGAACCCGCCGCGGGCATGGTGGCCCTGCCCGATATGGCCCCGCTCTTGCGGCGGCTCAACGGCAAGCTGGGCATCTCGACCTTGTGGCACTGGTGGCAGTCGCGGGCAGAGATCCGCGGTGGCTACCGCATCATTCTGTTTGGTATCCGTGAGGAGTTCCGCCTCATGGGTCTGCCCTTGCTGCTGCTCGACTTCATGCTGGAAAAAGCGCGGCAGAACCCCGATTTCCAGTGGGTCGAGGGCTCCTGGGTGCTGGAAGACAACGTGCCGGTCAATGACCTGCTTGAAGATTTTTCGGGTCAGCTCAACAAGCGTTACCGTATCTACCGCAAGGAGATTCAGTCGTGACCATGGCTGAGGGCGTGATATCTGCCCCGCATCTGGCGGGAAAAAAGGTGCTGCTTACGGGCGGCACTGGTTTTGTGGGGCGTCATTTACTGCCGCAACTTTTAGAAGCGGGGGCGCATGTTACCTGCCTCACCCGGGCGGCTTCCCGCACCGGGCACTTGCCAACAGGCGTGGAAACAGCCCAGGCCGACCTGACCACAGGCCAGGGGCTGCAAGAAGCCCTGCAAGGCAAGGATGTGGTCATCCACATGGCGGCTTTGCTTTTTGGCCTTGGCTGGCAAGATTATCTGCGGGCCAACGTCCTTGCCGCGCGCAGCATGGCTGACGCGGTGACCAGACTTTTGGAAGACGGCAAGCTGGGCAAGGATTTTCGTTTTGTGCAGGTTTCAAGCCTTGCCGCCACCGGCCCCAGCGGGCTTGCCCCCGGTGTGAACGATGCTACCCCTGTCGCGCCGGTTTCTGCCTATGGCTGGTCAAAAATGCTTACGGAGCAGGTACTTGGGCGCGCATTGGGGCAAATGCTGGTGACCCTGCGCCCTCCGATCATTTACGGATCGGGCGACAAGGGGCTGCTGCCGGTATTTCAAGGGGTCAAGCGGGCCAATGTGGCTGTAAGCCCGGGAGCGGGGCGTGAATTCCCGGTCAGCGTTCTGCATGCCGACGACATGGCCCAGGCCGTGCTGTGCGCGTGCAGGCCGGAGGCCATGGGCGTCTATCACCTCAGTGATGGCGAGGTCTATACCATGTCCGGCTTTTGTCAGGCCATGGGCGCAGCGCTGCACAAACCCCTTGGTGAAAGTGCGCGCGGCAAACGCAAGGTGCGCGTGATACGCATGCCCTTGCCGATTATGGCTTGTACTGCCGGGCTTTCCACGGCCTTTGCCGTGGTAGCTGATAGCGTGGCCCGCCGTTTCTTGGGGCATGGGCTGCGACGCGCCCCGGCATGGAATTTGGACAAATACCGTGAGGCCCGACAGGCAGGATGGCTGTGCGACAACAGCCGCATCTGCCGCGAACTGGGCTTTGCGCCGCGCGTGAACCTGGAGGACGGCATGACTGAAGCCGTCGATGGGTACCGCCGCGAGGGCTGGTTGTGAAGATCACCATACAGGAACTTTCCAAGGCATTTGGCGGACGTGACATTCTGAGTAATTTTTCGCTGGAGGTGGACTCCGGCGTGCGGCTGTGCGTCTGCGGCCCCAACGGTACGGGCAAATCCACTTTGTTGCGTCTGCTTGCCGGGGTAGAGAGCCCCGATGGCGGGCGTGTTATTCTGCCGCGCGGCTGCCGCCTGGGCTTTGTGGAGCAGGAGCTTTCAGAAGAATCCCTTGAAACGCCGCTGCTGACCTATGTGCTGGATGTGCTGCACGACTGGAGCGACTTTTGGGCCGAATGGGAAGAAGCCGCCGCCAGCAAGGACGAATCGCGTCTGACCTCGCTGATGCACCGTCAGGGCGAGCTTGAGGCGCTTTATGGCTATAATCCTGAACACCGCGCCAAAGCAGTGCTTTCTGGCCTGGGTTTTGCCGAAAAAAAGTGGAACCGCACCCTGCGCGAACTTTCTGGCGGCTGGCGTGAGCGCGCCAAGCTGGCCCGCGTGCTTACTGCCGGGGCCGACGTGCTGCTGCTCGACGAACCCACCAACCACCTGGATGTGGAAGCCGTGGAATGGCTTGAGTCATTCCTCATGGACTTTAAGGGCGCATTGGTCTTTGTGGCCCACGACCGTGTGTTCATGGACAACGTGGGCACCCACGTTCTCTACCTTGGCCTGTCCAAGCCAGTGTTCCGCAAGGCCACCTATACGCAGTTTTTGACCCTGCAGGACGAATACAATGCCCAGCGCGAGCGTGAAGCCCGCGCCCTCAAGGACGACCTTGACCGCAAAATGGCCTTTGTGGAGCGTTTTCGCGCCAAGGCCACCAAGGCTCGGCAGGCAGGTTCGCGCCAGAAAATGGCAAAAAAGCTTGAAAAAGAGCTGGAAGATTACAGACCGGAACCCAAACGCAAAGAACTGAACTTCAGTTGGCCCGAAGCGCCGCACTCTGAAAAGATTGTCCTTTCCGCTGCGGATCTGGATTTTCATTTTGGCGACGGCAAACGCATGTGGCCTCCCCTTACCCTGACCTTGTTCCGCGGGCAGCGCGTAGCCTTGGTGGGGCACAACGGTTGCGGCAAATCCACCTTGCTCAAGCTGCTGGCAGGCACGCTTGAACGCTGCGGCGGCAATGTGGTCACAGCGTCGCAAATGCGCATGGGCTACTATACCCAGCACCAGATGGATACCCTGCGGGGCGATACCACGGTGCTTGGCGAAATCCGCCGTCTTTCAGACCCGCGCACCACAGAAGAAGAACTGATGAGCGTGCTTGGCCTCTTTTTGCTGGGGCAAGATTACTTTGAACGTCAGGTAAGCGCGCTCTCGGGTGGCGAAAAAAGCCGCCTTGTGCTGGCTACGCTGTTTTTGAAGCGTTGTAATTTTTTGCTGCTGGACGAACCCACAAACCATCTGGACCTCGAAAGTCGCGAATCCCTGGTCAGCGCGCTGCAAAAGTTCAACGGTACGTTGCTGATGGTGGCGCATGACCGCTGGCTGCTTTCGCAGGTGGGGGCAGAGGCCTGGGAGCTGAATGAAAGCGGATTGACCGTGTTCCCTGATTTCGCCTCGTACGACGAGACCCGCCGCGCCCGACAGAATGGTTTGGGCGAGGCCGCGCAGGTAGCGCCCGGCACCGGCGCGCGGCAGGCGGATATTCCGGCGGCGCAGCCTTTGTCGCGCGATGAGCAAAAGCGCATCAAGCGTGAACAGGCCGACAGACGCAACGCCCTGCACAAAGAATTGAAGCCTCTGCAAAACCGTTATGAGGCGCTTGAAACAGAGCTTGCAGCGGTGCTGGATCAGCAATCCACGGTGGAGGGGCAACTGGCTGACCCTGACGTGTATGCCGACCATGCCCGTTCGGGCGAC
>QKDT01000311.1 GCA_003251995.1 Desulfovibrio desulfuricans | reverse complement strand
TGCCGCAACCTTGGGGTTGGGCTTGCGCGCCCAGGACATGGCAGTTACGGGGACAATACCCGTATAGCCCTGGCCCAAGGCAACCTTGATCTCCCTGGTATCCACCGCGGTGACAAGGGCTTTGACCCAGTCGCCGCCAGAAAGATCAATGGGGGAAAACGCGGTTTTTGCCAGAAATTCTTTTTGCTTTGCAGCGTCAAGCTGTTCCACCGGGCCACGCCAGCCCTGGCGTTTGTCCAGCTCTTCCAGCCCACGGCGCAGTGCGGCGCCAGCGGCGGTCTGATGGGCAGGGTCCATGGCGGTGCGCACCGTCAGGCCCGCCTCATACACATAGTCCGCGCCATACTTGGTGGTTTCTACACCCAGGGCCTTGAGGTTGGATTCTGTAAAAAATTCCACCAGCAGACGGCGGGCTTCTTCCATATACCACAGCGCGGCGCCGCCCATGCCTTCAGGCATGCTCCAGTATACCAGAGGCTCTGCCACTGCCTGATCGTACTCGGCCTGCGTGATCCACTTGAGATCGCGCAGACGCCCCAGCACATACATCTGGCGGCTCTTGGCTTCTTCTGGCCTGCGGAAGGGATTGTAGGAGCTGGGAGCCTTGGGCAGACCAGCTATGACGGCGCTCTCCGCCAGTGTGATATCTGAAGCGTGCTTGCCAAAATAGGTTCTGGCAGCCGCCTCCACGCCATAGGCGTGTTCACCAAGATATATCTGGTTCAGATATATGGTAAGGATCTGATCCTTGGTAAAGTTCTTTTCCAGATGGTAGGCCAGAATGGCCTCTTTCATCTTGCGGGCGTAGCTGCGCTCGGATGTGAGCAACAACTGCTTGATGAGCTGCTGGGTAATGGTGCTGCCGCCCTCGCCCTGCCTTCCTTTGCGGAAGTTGTTGATGGCTGCGCGCATGATGGCCACGGGGTCAATGCCCATGTGCCGATAGAAGGCATCGTCTTCTGCCGCAAGAAAAGCCATGGGCAAAAATCGCGACATGTCCTTGAGGCCGATGACAAAGCGCTTCTCGTGGTAGAGCGTGCCAAGGGTTGAACCATCGCGCGCCAGAATAACAGTAGCCTGAGGCTGCTTGTATTCGGCAATGCGGTTCAGGTCTGGCAGATCGCGTGAGGCCCAGTAAAAAAGCATGACCACCGCGCCGCTGCCCAGAAGGCCGCAGACTATAATGATACCCATAAACCAGAGGGCGCATTTTTTCAGGGGTAGACGAATTTTCATGGCAGGGCGATACCGTTTTTTTGGCCCGGCGTAAAGGGCGGGGGACATTGCGCGGGCTGATGAAAGGATATGAAATGTTGCCAGAAAGGCAAGCCCCGGCGGGAGCTTCGCACGGTATGGGCGCAGCATGGCCCGCACGGGGATATATAGTCAAAAAAAAGCGGAAGGTTACCCTTCCGCTTTTTTCCAAAATGATGCGGCTGGAGACTACACGCAGCCAGTGGGCTTGGGCAGGCCAGCCATTTTGCAGGCGCCTTTGCCGGGGCCGGAGGGGAAGAGTTCGTACACTTCCTTCAGCTTGTAGCCGGTGTTCTTGGAAAGAATACGGACCATGGGAGCGATGCCGTTCTTCTTGTAGTAGTCCTGCAGGAAGTCAAGGATCTTCTGGTGATCAGCGTTGATCTCAGAGATGCCTTCGGATTCCTTCACATATTCCATCCATTCGGGGCACCAGTCGTCAAAACGCAGAAGGAAACCGTCTTCGTCAACTTCAAAGCTTTTACCTTTATAGGTGATCTCAGCCATGCGTGTGTCCTCCTTGGACAGCTATTGCTCAACCTCGCCCGGGCGGGACGCCCTGGCGCTACACAACCGGATATTTCCGGCCGAATTCCTCCGTTGGGCGCGAAAGCATACCGCAATCACAACGAGAGTCCTTATGACACAAATAATTTTTGATGGCAAGCCCTATGCATCTTTTTCGCTCTTGCCATGCTTTTTATTGCAAGGATTTTGTTGAGTGATTTAAGTGCGATAGTGTAAATATGATTTAATCGTAGGGATTTAGCGCAGGCAATATAGCACTTTGCCAAGTTTGTTCACGCCATCCATAAGGGCTTGCTCTGCCTGTGCATTTTCAAGGTCGCGCACGCGGATGAACATATGGCGGTTTCCATCCTCGTTGGAGACGGTCAGCACCGATAGCAAACGGGCATTGTGGGCGCGCAGCAGATCAAACAGGGGGCGCGCCGTGCCGGGCTGATCGGGCAGCTCGATGGCAAACTGCAACCCGCCCATGCGTGCGCCTGTAATGTCCACCAGTGCCTTGAAAACGTCATGGTCAGAAATTATGCCCACAAGTTTGCCGTTGTCGTCAACAACGGGCAGGCCGCCCACCTTGTTGTCCAGCATGATCAGGGCGGCTTGTTCGACAGTATCGTTGGGTTTGACGGTGATGGGCTTGGCCGTCATAATATTTTTGGCTTTCAGTTCAGCCAGGAGATAGTGCATTTCGTACATGTCGAGCGTGGTGGCCTTGGAGGGGGAGGCGTCGCGCACGTCACGATCAGAAATAATGCCAATGACCTGACCGTTTTCATCAACAACCGGGATGCGGCGGATGTGGTGATCCTTCATGAGCTTGCCCACTTTGAGCAGCGATGTATCGGGGCCAACGCTGACAACATCGGTGGTCATCCAGTTCTGTACAGGCATGCTTCTCTCCGAGGGGATATGTTTCAGGTTATGACGGCGTGGTCGCAACGATCACGCACGGTTTTTTTATACACCAATGTGCCGAGGCTGCACAAGTGTATGGACTCAGTTTGTGTACACGAAAAAAATTGGAAGAGGCCGATATGCTTCTATATCTTGATTGTGCTGGCGGCATCAGCGGCGATATGACTCTTGCTGCCCTGGCGCACCTTGGAGTGGATTTTTCCCCGCTGGCGGCGGCTCTGGCCCTTGTTGGCGTGGATTGCCGTATTGACGTTGCAGACGAAACCCGCCCCGGCGGGCCAGGCTGTAGGGTTGATGTGAGATGGAATGCGGAAGAACAACCATTGCGGCATCCTGCTGATATTGCAAAAATATTTAATGCAGTTGCAGTCTCGCCCGGCGTGCGGGGGCGTGCGCTCGCAACCCTGGCGGCTCTAACCGAGGCCGAGGCCCACGCGCACCAGATTGCCCCTGAAGATGTGCATTTTCATGAGGTGGGGGCCATCGACACGCTTGTGGATATTCTGGGCGCGGCTTACGGCGTGGAGGCCCTGAAAGTGGATTCGGTTGTGGCCTCTCCCTTGCCATGGTTTTCTGGTAGTGTGGAATGCGCCCATGGTCGTATTTCTTTGCCCGCGCCAGCAACAGCCTATCTTTTACGCGGCAAGCCGGTTTTTGCCACAGAAGCGCGCGAGGAGCTTGTGACCCCCACGGGCGCTGCTCTTGTGCATGCCCTGGCAAACCAGTTTGTTTCTGGCCCGGAGGGTGTGCCCGTTGCGTTAGGTACCGGTTATGGATCGCGGCCCGCACCTGCGGGGCTGCGTGCATGGCTTGTGGAAAACTTCAATCATGCTGCCGACCATGCCCTTGGCGGGCGAGAACTGGTAACGCAGTTTGAGAGCCATATTGATCATCTTAATGGTGAAGATCTGGGCATGGCGCTAGAGGCTCTTTCCGTCATGCCAGAGGTGCTTGATGTGCTGTGGCTGCCGGGTGTGGGCAAAAAGAACCGTCCTGCCGGGTTGTTGCGGGTGCTGTGCCTGCCGGGGCATCGCGCCAGCGTGCAAAATGCCGTGCTGCGCCATACCCATACATTGGGCCTTCGGGTGCAAACTCTCGACCGTATCGTGGCGGCGCGTCGTGCATCGTCTGTGGATATGGCAGGGCAGCGGCTTACAGCCAAGGAGTATGATATTGAGGGTAAAGCCTACGTGCGTCCAGAGGCGGACGCCCTCAAGACTGCAGCCGAAAAAGGCGGTGTGGGCGTTCCGGCTCTGCGCAACGCGCGCAGTAAAAACTGAGCGGAAGGACCCCTGGTGGTCGGCCTTTGCGCTCATGTGGAATTAACGGATTTTTAACAGCAAACTCCGTAGGATGGCTGGCATCTTGCAACCTGACACGCTCTGGCGTAAGGAGGCAATGGGCGAAATGCCCATCTAAAAGGAGGACTATTATGCGTATGAAATATGTGTTGAAACCGTTGGCTTTGGGCGCCCTTGTTGTGGGCCTGCTGTTTGTGGGTTTGCCGGCTGTTCAGGCCGCCCCGAACTACGATAACCAGCAGGGCAGAAACCGGAACGACCGCGATGGTAATCGCGGCGATAACCGTGGTCAGCATTATGACCGCAAGGATAACCAGAACCGGCATAACGATCGTATGGACAACCGCCGTGACGGTCGCCATGACCGCATGGACGGTCGCCATGATAACCGTAGCGAACAGGGCGAAAGAATGGGTAAGCCCCGCTATGATAATAAGGGCGACAACCGCAGCGCCCGTGGCGATGAAATGGGCCGCCAGCGTGATGACCGCCGTCAGCAGCGTGACGGTCAGATGGGTGGTCAACAGAATGGTCAGGATCGCCGCCAGCAGCGGGATTCCCAGAACGGGCGGTCCGGCGGGCGGCCTGCTGGGAACGACATTCGCAATTAGATTCTGAATCAGCCCATACTACATGCGCCAGCGGCTTTGTTCGCTGGTGCAACCATGTTTGAGATTTGACGTAAAAAGCCTTCCGCTTTCGGAGGGCTTTTTTTACAACCGCTCTTCCGTGCAATCCCCACCTGCGTGTTTTTTTCGGCTTGCCCGCCAGTATTGAGGGCGAACCGTATCCCACGTTGTTCTTGCTCTGGCATATGGCAGAAAAGCAACAGTTATTGTCGTTGTTTGAACGCGCTGCTATGCATTAAAGTTTTGCATACCATCGTGCCGAACAGTGCCCCTGTCGGTAAACAGGAGATGTATATGTTTTGTAATATTCACAACAAATTGCGCGCTCTGTCGGTTACGCTGGCCTTGCTGGCGGCGATATGCGCCCTTGGCGGTCAGGCTCAGGCCAAACAAACACAGACAGATAAGGCAAAAAAAGCTGTAATGTACGTAGCCAAGCCTGTGCCGGCTGACCGGCAGGTGACATTGGGGGTATTGCTCTTCCCCGGGTTTGAAATGCTTGATGCCTACGGGCCCATGGAGATGTGGGGCAGCATCAAGCACGCGCCTGAACGGTTTTGGGGAGAGAGTTCTGACCGTGTTGATATCAGGCTTGTGACTGTTGCAGCAGAGAAGGGGGCTGTGGCCTCCAACCAGGGGCCAAAAACCGTGGCAGATTTCAGTTATGCGGATTCGCCAGCGTTGGATTACCTGCTGGTGCCGGGAGGGCTTGGCATCAAGCCGCTGCTGCAAGATAAAGCCACCCTGGACTGGTTGCGGGAGCAGACCAAGAGCACCAAGCTCGTTATGTCGGTGTGCAATGGTGCCTCCCTGCTTGCAACGGCAGGAATTTTGAACGGCAGGCTCGCCACCTCAAACAAAATGGCTTTCAAGGATTCCATCGCCGTGGGGCCCAAGGTGCGCTGGGTTGCCCAAGCCCGTTGGGTGGACGGCGGTTCTGTTGTAACGTCGTCTGGTGTTTCTGCCGGTATGGACATGACCTTGGCGGTCATTGCCCGTCTGTATGGGCAACCCCTGAGCGACTGGCTGGCGCTGGTCATAGAATATGAGCCTCACAAAGATCCCTCATGGGATCCCTTTGCCGCCAAGGCCGGGCTGGTAAACTAGCGCCATGCCATAGCCACCTTGCGTGGTTGAGTAGCCAGAGCCTCACAGGGGGCAAACCTTGTTGATGTTTGCGCAAGGCAGTGAATACGGCTCAAAAGGTAATCTGCCTTTGCTGGTGCCGGATCGCACGGCAAAAATCAAAAAGAAGCAGCGCCCGCATATGCGGG
>QKDT01000190.1 GCA_003251995.1 Desulfovibrio desulfuricans | reverse complement strand
GAGGCCATTTCTTCCGTGATCTGCTTGGCTACTTCCACCGGATTGGGCGCGGCAGTGATGGGCCTGCCCACAACCAGATAGTCTGCCCCAGCAGCAATTGCCAGGGCGGGCGTCATGACGCGGCGCTGGTCGCCCGCTGCGGAACCCGCGGGGCGGATTCCCGGGCAAAGGCAACGCAGGCCGGGGCAATTGGCCTTGATGGCGGTTGCCTCGTGTCCGGAGCAGACCACGCCGTCAAGCCCCCACTGCTCGGCCTGTTGGGCCAGAGACAAAGCAAAATCAGCGGGCGTTGCCTCGATGCCTGGCATTTCACCTGGCGCAAAACTTGTAAGCACCGTTACGCCAAAGAGCAGAGGCCTTGGCCCGGCAACGCCGGCTGCTGCCTCTGCCGCCGCGCGGCACATGCGCTCGCCGCCCTGGCAGTGCAGAGTCAGCATGTTAACGCCCACTGCCGCAGCGGCTTTAACCGCCTGCGCCACAGTGTTGGGAATGTCATAAAACTTGAGATCAAGAAAAACATTGAAGCCCATGTCTGACAGTTCTCCCAACAAGCCGGGGCCTGCAAGGGTAAACAGCTCCATGCCCACCTTGCACCAGGGTGCCGTGCCGCGTAGTTGCCGCGCAAGCGTGAGCGCCATCTGTTTTTCGGGAAAATCCAGAGCTACCGCCAGTTGCGGTTGATGCTGCTGTGTGGGCATGTTACTTCCTGTAATTCTGCGCGTGGCCTGAAAACCGGCTGTGCGAGCAAGATATGCGGTTTAATTTTCAGCATGCCAGCTCTGTGACAGAGCGACCAGGCTGTTTGAACCTGTGGACAAACAGCGGGTTAGCGGGCCAGGATTTCATCCAGAAGCTGCGGGTTGAGCGCCGGGGCAAGCCCCGCCGCCACATATACCGCTCGCAGGGTATCGTAGGCCTGATCCAGATTGTCGTTGACAATGAGTGAATCATACCAGCGAGCCTGAAGCACCTCTGAGCGCGCGTTGACAAGGCGGCGTTCTATTGTCGCCTCGTCGTCCAGCCCACGCCCCCGCAAGCGGTTTTCAAGCTCAAGCAGGCTTGGGGGCAGGATAAAGGCAAATGTGGCTTCCTCAAGAGTCAGCTTGAGCTGCGCCGCGCCCTGAACGTCGATATCAAAAAGAACATCCTGGCCCTGGTGCAGTCGTTCCTTTACCGGCTCCAGAGGCGTGCCGTAAAAATTGCCGTGAACCTCGGCCCATTCTGCGAAATATCCCTTGAGGCGTTGTTGCTCGAATTCTTCCCGGCTCAAAAAAATATAATCAACTCCGTCCACTTCGCCTTCACGCGGTTGGCGGGTAGTACACGACACCGAGTAGCCGATGTTCGGAAATTCTGCCAATAGGCGTTTGACCAGAGTTGTCTTGCCTGCGCCAGACGGTGCGCTCAGCACCAGTGCTATGCCTTCGCGGGGCATCAGTCTCCTTCCTCTTGCGCAAAGCGCTGACTGATTGTTTCAGGCTGGATGGAGGAAAGAATGACGTGATTTGAATCAGTCACCAGGATTGAGCGCGTTTTGCGCCCCTGGGTGGCGTCAATGAGTCTTCCCTCTGCCCGCGCGTCTTCACGAAGGCGTTTCATGGGCGAGGATGCGGGGCTGACAATGCCCACAACCCGACCCGCCAGCACATAGTTGCCAAAACCAATATTGATAAGTCGTTCGCGAGGCATGCTTATTCCAGATTTTGAACCTGCTCGCGGCATTTTTCCAGTTCGTTTTTAAAATCAACCACCATGCGCGAAAGCTGCACATCGGGCAGTTTGTTGCCGCAGGTATTAATCTCGCGAAAGCACTCTTGCAGCGTGAAATCGAGCCGACGACCGGCATCGCCGCCGGTTTGCAGCAGATCGTGCAGGCGCGCCAGGTGCGTGTTGAGCCGGGTGAGTTCTTCGCTCACATCCAGGCGGTCAGCCAAAATCACAGCCTCTTGCAAAAAGCGGCCTTCTTCCAGCTCTTGCCCATTTTGGGAGAGAGCCTCGCCCAGGCGTTCACGCAGGGCGTTGGCCCGTTCTTCCTTGATATTGGGTGCGCGCTCGGCAATAAGGCCAGTCCATTCTTCCATGCGCAGGATGCGGGAGTGCATATCAGTGGCAAGAGCGCGGCCTTCGGCAGAGCGGGCCTCGTTCCAGTCTTCCAGCGCAAGGGCCAGGCCTTCTTCAAGGCAGCGGGCGGTGTCTTCGTCCATCTCTTCACCGCTGTCGCCCCAAAGTGCGGGGATCTGCAACAGCGCGTTGAAGTCGGGGGCAAAGGTGTCGCCGCGCGCATCAGACAGCGCCTGCAAGTTATCAAGCATGGCGGCGGCCTGAACCATGTCAAAGCGCATGGCGGGTGAGTTGCCCGGCGCGTACTGCAAAACCAGGCTCACATCCACACGTCCGCGCGAGGCGTAGCGCCGCACGACCTTTTCAAGGCGCGGTTCAAGACTGCGCACAGAGAGCGGCAAACGCCACTTGAGGTCAAGGTGGCGACTGTTAACGCTTTTAACCTCCCATTGCTGGGTGGTGTAATCATTTTCCACTAGGCAGCGGCCAAAGCCTGTCATGCTACGGAGCATAGCTTCCTTCCTGCTAAAGATATGCAACAGTGTAGAGCAAGGGGCTTGCGAATGCAACAAACGCCCTTGGCCCAGCGCTGTAGTGAAATATTTTTTATTTTAAAATTCAGCGTATTATGCTTGAGATCCACCAGAATTTCCGCCGCATCCGCCACATCCGCCGCCAGCGGCGCATGAAGGGGGCATGCCGTTGCCCATGGGGCGAACAGGCCCCGGCTTATAGGGAAAGGCCCCGGTCTTCAGCGGGCTGGGTACGCACATCTGCTTTTCTGTGGCGGGGGAGGCGCACTGGGGGCAGGCGGGAAGTTCATCACCAAACACAAGGTCTTCAAATTTATTACCGCAGGCCGTGCAGACAAAATCGTACATGGGCATGATTTTTCTCCTGATTCGTTGCCAAGATGAAACGGTTACGGCGGCATGCCGCAACACAAGGGGGCTAAAACAGCGTGTCAGTATATGCGTATCCGCCCTGGCGGATGTTGAAAACTTGCGCGGCTAACTGTTTGCCCGTCAAACGGATTTTGCCCAGATGGCAAAGGAGCTTTAGCCGTAAAAGAAATTTTGAGCTTTACGGATAAAGACTGCATGACCCGCTGTGGCAATGGTCACATAAATGCTTAACTGTGTTGCAAGCCTTGTAACGAGCAAATACGCCATATCTTGCTCTTGGGTCGCTTATCCCCATGCGCTGCCGCCAAGGTGCGTGCCTGCACACGGTAATGGCGGGCCGCGGCGGTGGGCCAAGGGGGCTTGCCCACATGCTTTGTGTGCATATATAAGTATATATACGGTCAAGGCAAGGGCGGTATTTTACCGTTCAGCCGCCGCGCAACCACCGGCTTAGGCCGGGTTAACGGGCTGCTCCCCGTTTGGAGGAAACTATGAAAAAAATTCTGGTGCTGGCTGGCGACTATGTTGAAGATTATGAAATCATGGTGCCTTTCCAGATGCTGCAGATGCTCGGCTATGAAGTTCACGCCGTATGCCCCGGAAAAAAGACCGGCGAAAGCGTGCGCACTGCCATCCATGACTTTGAGGGCGACCAGACCTATTCTGAAAAACGCGGACACAATTTTGGCATCAACTACGATTTCGACAAGGTGAATACCGCTGATTATGCGGGTCTTGTCATTCCTGGCGGTCGCGCCCCTGAATATCTGCGCCTGAACCCCCGTATTCTGGAAATCGTGCGTGAATTCAACAACGCCAAAAAGCCCATTGCCGCCGTATGCCACGGCCCGCAAATTCTTGTTTCTGCTGGCGTGCTGAAAAACCGTAGCTGCACTGCCTACCCGGCTGTGAAGCCCGATGTGGTGGACGCTGGCGCTACCTGGTGCGATTTTAACGAAACCCTGTCCAGCGCAACAGTGGATGGCAACCTGGTTACCGCTCCCGCGTGGCCTGCCCATCCCGCCCTGATTGCCGAGTTTGTTAAACTGCTGGGCGCAACGATCAGCATCTAACGCACTGCTGCCAACGAAAACCGGCAATCAGTCAGATTGCGGGTTTGTCCTCTGCGGCAGCAGCGTGACCACACGTTTTTGTATTCAATAAAAAAAGGAAAGGTGGCTGTAGCCGCCTTTCCTTTTTTGTCTTTGAATCACAAGCTGCGGGTTATTTCTGCTCCAGCAGCTCCACTACCAGGCCTTTGTCTGTCAGGGCAACAGGGCGCACTGGCAACAGCCCCGCATCCGCGCCGGGTCTTTTGCCTTGCGCGGGCATGCGTATGGAGCAGGCGGCATAGTATTCGTTAACGCCCTTGATGGCTTTTTTCTGCGGCTTGACTGCGCTGCCTGTGGCCTCGCTGGTTGCAGCGGGGGCCGCATCTGGTGCAGATTCTGTAAATGCCTGCGGATTGTCTGCCGCCACCAGCATGCGGGGCAGCTTGAGCTGCTCAGCCAGAAATGCTTGCTGCTTACGGCCCACGGCCTCCCGCAGCCGGGCGGCGCGTTCAAGCTTGAGGCTGTGGGGAATTTGCCCGTCAAACCGGTCTGCCGCCGTGCCGGGACGCCGCGAATACGGAAACACATGGGCGTAGCTCATGGGCAGCCGTTCGATCAGTTCCAGCAACTGGCGCATGTCGTCTTCTGTTTCACCAGGAAAGCCCGCTATGATATCCGCGCCCAGCCCCATGACAGGCCACTGCCCAGACAGCGCATCGACTGCATGTTCCAGCATGGCGGGGGTATAGTGCCCGCGCCCCATGCGCTTGAGCACCGCCTGGCTGCCGTGCTGCAAAGAAATATGCAGGTGCGGGCAGAGCATGCGGCAAGCAAGCAGAACGTCCAGCCCTAGCTGGTCGAGCTGCCCAGGTTCGAGCGAACTAATGCGCAGGCGTGCTGTTTGGGCGAATTCTGGCGCAAGAGCGGCATCAAGCGTGCGCAGCAGGTTCCAGAAATCGCCCGTATCCGTTCCACGACCATACTGCCCCAGATTGATACCTGAAATCATTATTTCTGTATGCCCTGCCAGCAACAGGCGGCGAGCCTCGGAAACGATTTCTTCCACTGGGCGGCTGCGGGGTTTGCCACGTGTTGAGGGGACAATGCAGTAGGTGCAGCGGTGCGCGCAGCCATCCTGCACTTTCAGCACGGGGCGGGCGCGCTTGAAGGCGGAAATCTGAAACGGCGGAAAGGCCGATGGCGCGGCTTGTGTTGCGGGGTCCAATGTCATGGACAGCGTTGCGGGCAGAGCTTCGGCAGCAGATTGCACGGTGCAGTCACCGTCAAGATCGGCCCATGGGCCGTTGAGAAGACGGCTTTTTTCTTCTTGCGGCACCAGCAGATCAGAGGCGGCCCAAATGGCGCCGGGCCGCGGCTTGTAATCGGCAAAAAGACGGGCAGCGCAGCCTGTAAGGATTAGGCGCGCTGTGGGGGCTTCTCTGCGCAGTCGAAACACGGCGTTGCGCGCGTCCCTTTCGCCCTTGGAAGTGATGGCGCAACTGTTGACGCACACCACATCCGCCTCGCCAGGGGCGCTGCATTCCGCACCGCCCTGAGTAATCCAGGCTTCGCGCAGGGATTGTGTTTCGTACTGATTGACCTTGCAACCGAATGTGACCAAGTAGAATTTCCAGGCAGACATGGCGCAGATGTACGCAAAAGCGCTTGCCTTGACAAGCCGGGGACGGATAGTGTGCCTTCATGCCAATATTGCTGCTTTTTATTTTTTTGTGCTGTGCCCCCGGTGCCTATGCCCAAACGGCTACGCCCTCCAATGCGTTTGTCGGTATGCCCTCCGGCGTGCCGCAGAGGGCTGCCGCAGAGGTACCTGCTGGCCCGGCTGCAAACAAATCTGCACAAGGGCCTTTTGACGTGACCCC
>QKDT01000359.1 GCA_003251995.1 Desulfovibrio desulfuricans | reverse complement strand
CTGCTGCGGGAGCTTTTTGCCCTGGCAGGGGCCAAGGGCGGGCCGGAAAATAGCCCTTTGTCGGAGCCTTTCCCGCTGGAGACCTATTCCCGCTGGCGTGCGCAGTTTGATGAACGTGCGGCGCGGGCCTACTGGGCCGGATTGTTGCAGGATTTTAGCGGTCCGACCGGGGTTGAGCTGCCCCAACAGGCTCCCCGCGCTGCCGCCTCTGGGAAATTTACCGAACCGCAGACAGTGGATCTGGAGCTAGACGCTGCACAGAGTGCCAGCCTGCAAGAGCTGGCAAAAACAGAGGCGGTGACGCTCTCCGCCCTTGTTCAGGCCCTGTGGGCCATTGTGCTCGGCAATGCCAACAATGACCGCCGCGATGTGGTTTTTGGCGTGGTCACTTCTGGTCGCCCGGCGGAACTGGCGGGCATTGAGTCCGCTGTGGGGCTGTTTATTCAGACCTTGCCGCTGCGGGCGCGCTGGACAGAGAGCGATTCATTCGGCGCGCTGCTGGCCCATGTGAAAGAACAAAATCTGCAACAGATGCGCTATGGCTATGTGCCCCTGGCAACACTGGGCAGAAACCTGCTCGACCACCTGATGGTCTTTGAAAATTATCCTGTCGATACGTGTTTTGATCACAACCGTGTTGAACTGTGCGACATGCGCGGTTTTGAAAAACTGCCTTACGCCCTGGGCATTTCGGTTATTCCCGGCGTGAATCTGCGTTTCCGCTTTTTATATGATCCCGAACGCTTGCCAGAGGATAGGGCGCTTGCCCTGCGCAACAAGCTGCATGCCGTGCTTGCGGCAGCGGCCTCAGGGGCCGGGTGTACCTGCCTTGCGCTGGAGAAAGCGGCGAACAACGCTGGGGCGGGTGTAGAAGGGCCAGTAGGAGAGCCGGGCGTAACAAAGCAGGGCGGTGCAGAAAATGCGCCCGACAACGCTGCCCTTGCAGCCGCGCAAGCCTTGACCCCGCAGGGGCCGGATGTGGCGGCTCTGGCGGAAACCGTGCGCGCTGCCTATGCAGCCGTGCTTGGTTGCCCTGTGGATTCTGTGGATGCGGATTTTTTCCAGCTTGGCGGTCACAGCCTCATAGCCATGAGTTTGCTCTCGCAGTTGAGCAAGAGCCTCTCTGTTGCGGTGGGCATAGAAGATGTGATGGGCTATCCCAGCCCGCGCGCTCTTGCCGCCCGTATTGGCAGTCTGGCAAAGCCGGATGCTGTTATTCCCCGAGTGGAAGGGCTTGAAGCCTACCCCCTGTCGCCAGCCCAGCAGCGCATCTGGTTTCTGCAAAAGCTGCATGAGGGCGGGCAGGTGTATGTGATACCCTTTGCCGCGCGGTTGCGCGGCCCCGTTGATGCCGAGGCCCTGCAAAAGGCCTTGACCCTGCTTGAAGAAAGGCACGACGCCCTGCGTCTGCGCGTGGCGCTGGATGCGCCCGAGCAAAGGCTTGCCCCTGCTGGTGGCCTGCGGCTTGAATGCTATGCCACCCCTCTTGTCGATGCCGCCTATCTGGGCATGACCCTGCCCTTGGGGCCGGAAAGACCCCTGGTGCGCGTGGCCCTGTTCCGCCAGGATGACGGCAGCCATGCGCTGGTGTTCTGTTTTCACCATATTATTTTTGACGGCTGGTCGGCGGAAGTCTTCGCCAGAGAGCTTAACGAGGCCTACGGTGCGGTGCTGCAAGGCACTGTTCCCCCGTGGCGGCCTCTGGATCTTGATTTTGCAAGCTATGCCCTGTGGGAATCGCAGCGCGAGCCGGAAGGCCTTGAGCTGGTGTGCAGCGACCTTGCGCCCCTGCCGGAGCGCTTGCGCCTGCCTCTGGATTATCCCCGCCCGGCGATGCAGCGTTTTGAAGGGGCCGTGCAGAGCTTTGATATGGGGCTTGAGCGCAGCCACGCCCTCAAAGATTGGGCCTTGCGGGCCGGGGTAACGGTATTTCCCGTGCTGCTGGCGCTGGTGGATGCCTTTTTGCTTCGGCACACAGGGCAGGACGATATTATCGTGGGTTGCCCCGCCGCAAACAGGGAGCATGAGCAGGTTCAGGGGCTTGTGGGCCTGTTTGTGAATACACTTGCCGTGCGCGCGCGTTTGAATCCCCATGGGGACTTTGCCGAGTTGGTAGGCACGGTGGACGCCGCGCTCAGAAAAGCATTATCCGCGCAAAATTGCCCCTTTGAAAAAGTTATCGAAGCCGTGGGGGTGGAGAGAAATGCTGCGCGTAATCCCCTGTTTGACGTATTTACTGCGCTGGAAGACGCAAGCTGGAACGATTTTGGGCGCGCGCCCCTGTGCATGGAGCCGCTGGCCCTGCCGCACCAGTGCAGCAAGTTTGACCTGAGTTTTTATTTTAAGGAGCGGGCGGACGGCGGCTACACGGTGGATGTGGAATACTGCACCGAGCTGTTCAGCCAGCAGACCGTCCAACGCATGACCGAGCGCCTGCTGACCCTTGCGGACGCAGTGCTGGCTGACGATGCAAAACCCCTGGTCGAACTGGATATGCTGCCAGCGCAGGAGTGCGCGGAACTCGCCAGCTTTAACGATACGGCGGAGCCGCTGGATATCAGCGCCGACATGGACAGCCGTTTTCGCGCTCAGGCGGCCCGCACTCCCGATGCCCCGGCAGTGATCGACGCCACAGGTACGGCTGTTTCCTACGCGCAGTTCGACGCACAGGTGGATGCCGTGTGCGCATGGCTGCAAGAGCAGGGTGTGGAGCGCGGTCAGTATGTGTGCGTGTGTTTTGAGCGCTCGCCCGCAATGATGATCTGCATTTTTGCCGTATTGCGGCTTGGGGCAGTCTATGTGCCGCTTGCCGCCACCTTGCCCGCCGAGCGTATGCGGTCTGCGTTTGAAGACCTCGGGCAGTGCGTTGTGTTGTGCGAGGCGCGCTTTGCGGAAGCCTTCTGCCAGAAAGGGCAGGATGGGCATCGCATACTCTCGCCTGATGTTGAGGCTCTAACTGCTGGCACGCAGATGCCGGGCGGAGTTCCTCATCATGAGGCGGAACCCTTGCCGCCGGATTCCCCGGCCTATGTGATCTTTACTTCCGGTTCCACCGGGCGGCCCAAGGGCGTGCTTATCGAACACGCCAGCGTTGCCAACCGTCTGTTGTGGATGCAGTCGCGTTTTCCCATCGGACAGGGTGATGTGGTGCTGCAAAAAACTACTGTCACTTTTGACGTGTCGGTGTGGGAACTGTTCTGGTGGTCGTGGCTGGGCGCGGGCATTGCCCTGCTGGAGCCGGATGCGGAGAAAAATCCTGCCCTCATTGTGCAGGCCATAGAGGCCCGCCGGGTCACGGTACTGCATTTTGTGCCGTCCATGCTGCGGGCTTTTCTGGATCATCTTGAGGCGCATTCCGCCGATGTGCGCAGGCTGCGGTCATTACGCTATGTGTTCACCAGCGGCGAGGCCTTGCCCCGCGAACTTGTGGCGCGGTGGAATGCCCTGACACATGCGGAAAAGTTGCAGGTGGAGCTGCACAATCTCTACGGCCCCACCGAGGCGACCGTGGACGTGGCGTGGCAGCCCTGCTTGCATACGCCGCCGCATGTGGTGCCCATAGGCCGCCCCATCAGCAACACCCGTCTGTATGTGCTGGATGAACGCAAACACCCGGCACCGCTGGGCGTAACGGGCGAGATTTATATTTCGGGCATACAGGTTGCCAGAGGCTATCTGAACAGGCCCGAACTCACAGCCCAGCGCTTTATGGATGATCCCATTGCTCCCGGCAGTCGTATGTACCGCACGGGCGATCTGGGGCGCTGGCTGGCTGACGGCAGCATTGAATACCTTGGTCGCAATGACGATCAGGTGAAAATTCGCGGCTACCGCATTGAGCTTGGCGAGGTCGAGGCGGCGCTTGGGCGCTGCCGGGGGGTGTCGCAGGCAGTGGTGCGGATGGGACGGCTTGGCGAATACGCGGCGCTTGAGGCCTTTTTGCTGCCGCAGGGTGGCGCGCGGTTTGACCTGGCGGGCATCCGCGCCGAGTTGGCAGCCATGCTGCCGGAATACATGCATCCGGCGCGTTTTTTTGTAGTGGATGATATTCCACTGAGTTCTTCGGGCAAGGCAGACCGCAAGCGCTTGCAGGGCACCCCCCTGCTGGCGAGTGGGGCAGTCGTGGCAACCGGGCCAGTTGCCGCAGGCCTTGTGCAAAATGCAGCTCCAATTGGTCTGGAATCTGGCCCGCAAGCGGAGAGCGACAAAGCGCTGCTTGAGGCCGTGCGCGAGGTGTGGCGGCAGGTCATGCCAGAGGTGGAGGCCGAGCCGGATATCGGATTTTTTGACGCGGGCGGCAACTCTCTGCTGCTGGTGCGGTTGCACACCTTGCTGGACAAACAATGGCCCGGCGTCTTTACGCTGGCGGGGCTTTTTTCAGAAAGCACCATCCGGGCGCAGGCCGCATTTATCGCACGGGCGCAACTTTCGGGTGATGTGGTTAAAAACTGCCGTGTGACCACGGCTCCCATCGCCATTATCGGTATGGCGGTGCGCCTTGGCAACTATGCCGACACGGGGAGCTTTTGGCGGGATCTCGCCAGCGGCGCGGATATGAATATTTCCATGCCCGAAAAACGGCGCAGGGAAACGCGGCAGATCTTCGACGCCGTGGGTATTGCCTTTGACGAGGCCCGGCTGCGTGAGGCTGCCTATCTTTCTGATATTTCATCCTTTGATTACCGTCGGTTCGGCCTTTCGCCCAACGATGCCAGCTTGCTTGATCCGGCCCAGCGCGTGTTTCTTGAAACAGCCCTGCGGGCGTTGGATGATGCGGGCTACGGCGGCAGCGCCCTGGAAAACGCCAACGTGGGCGTTTTTGTGGGCGCAAGCCCGGTGCGCTTGTTCCAAACCGCGGTAACGAGGGCCTTTCCCGATCTGGCGGAGCAAACCTATCTGCTCAACGTGCCTTCAAATGTGCTGGCCCGTCTGAGCTATATGAAAAACTGGCGCGGTCCGGCAGCCTGTGTGGATACGGCCTGTTCCTCTGTGCTCGCGGTCCTGCATCAGGCCTGCCGCAGCCTGCATGAGGGCGAATGCGCCGTGGCCCTTGTGGGCGGCGCGCATGTCATTGATCTGCCGGTCAAGGCGGACGCGGCCTTTGCCATTGAGTCGGCCTCTGGGCGCACCAGAACCTTTGACGCGGCGGCTGAGGGCGTGGGCGCGGGCGAGGGCGCGGCAGTCTTTTTGCTCAAACCGCTGGATGCCGCACTGCGCGATCATGACGCTATCCACGCGGTCATTCCGGGCAGCGCCGTCAATCAGGATGGCAAGTCTTCCAGCATGGCAGCGCCCAACCCAGAGGCTCAGGCCGAGGTCATTGACCGCGCCGCACGCAATGCGGGTGTTTCGCTGGCAGACATCCAGTTTTTTGAGGCCCACGGCACAGCTACGGTGTTGGGTGATCCGGTGGAAATTGAAGGCCTGCGCAGGGCCTTTGCCCGGCAGGGGGTGCAGCGCCAACACAAGGCGCTCATAGGTTCGGTTAAAGGCAATCTGGGACATCTGGATGCCGCCGCAGGCGCTGCGGGCCTTGCCAAGGCCGTGCTTTGCCTCGAAAAGGGGCAGGTGCCGTCGCAACCGCATTTTGAGCGGCCCAATCCGCATATTGATTTTGCAGCCGCGCCCGTGCGCGTGGCCCAAGCGCTTGAGCCCTTGCCCCGGCAAGAGCGCCCCTGGCGCTGCGGTGTCAGTTCTTTTGGCCTCAGCGGTGTGAATACCCATGTGATTGTGGCGGAACATCAGGCCGAGCCATTGCCCGAGGACGACGGCAACTGGCAGTGCGTGGTGTTTTGCGCGCCGGACGAGCCTTCGTTGCTGGAATATGTAAAGGCGGTAGCATCGGCTGTTGCGCACAACGCGGGCTGGCCCCTGCACGCTGTTGCCGCCACCCTCATGACCGGGC
>QKDT01000277.1 GCA_003251995.1 Desulfovibrio desulfuricans | reverse complement strand
CGGTTGCAGGGCCGCGTTGAGCGCCGCATAGCCATGGGCAGACAGCTTCATGTTGGCTAGGGGGTCGGTAAAGTGGTTGTCCTGCCCTGCGGAATTAATGATGAGGTCAGGCTTGAAGTCTTCCAGAATGGGCAGAACCGCATGCTCTATGGCGTACAGATAGCCCTCGTCCGAAGTTTCGGGCGGCAGGGGGATATTGATGGTACGGCCCAGTGCGCCGGGGCCGCCGCATTCCTGCAAGAAGCCAGAGCCAGGGTACAGGGTACGCCCGTCCTGATGCAGCGAGATAAACAGGGTG
The DNA here is from genome assembly GCA_003251995.1 of Desulfovibrio desulfuricans. Lineage (GTDB taxonomy): Bacteria > Desulfobacterota > Desulfovibrionia > Desulfovibrionales > Desulfovibrionaceae > Desulfovibrio > Desulfovibrio desulfuricans_B. Next base: position 5,610 of record QKDT01000277.1, on the reverse strand, counting down.
TGCGGGTCGTTCCAGAAGATATCCTGGCTGCCGTCGCCGTGGTGTACGTCCGTATCCACAATGGCGATGCGCAGGGGGCGACCGTCTGGGTGCGGATAGTGATCGCGGATATACTCCACCATGACGGCTTCATTATTGATATTGCAAAAGCCCCTGTTGCCATGCACCACGCGCATGGCGTGGTGCCCCGGAGGCCGCACCAGAGCAAAGGCCCGCTGCTCGCGCCCTTCAAGCACCAGTCGGGCAGCGCGGATAGCCCCGCCCGCTGAGGCCAGATGCGAATCAGTACTTACCGCGGCAGCCGAGGGCAGGCAAAAATGCGCCCGTTCGAGTTGGGCATGGGTGGCGAAGGCCGGGCGGTATTCCGTAATGCCGGGGATGTCGAACAGGCCTTCCTCAAACAATTGGTCGCGGGTATAGAGCAGGCGTTCTTCGCGCTCCGGGTGTGTTGCCGAAATGGCCCAGTCAAAGGCAGGAAAAAACACCACCCCAAGACTGCGGGCCGCCACCAGAGGCGGCAATGTTTTTTCAGTCATCACCTTCGCCAAGTTCTTCAAAAATATCAGCGCCGTAACGGGCGTAGGTTACCATGCGGCCCATGTGCGCAAGGCCCATGCCGTAGGCCAGGTTGCTTTCTGCCACAGCCATAAACAGCACGCCATCAGTATCGTGCAGGGCAAAAAAACCGCCAGCTCCGCCGTCCTTGCGAAAGATGGCGCAGTGCAGCAAGCCGGGATCACCAATAAGATTGATGAGGGTATAGCCCTTGGGCGGCTGACCCGGCAGATAGGCCAGATCCTTGCCTTCGCGGGGGGCAAAACGCACGCCTGCGCCTTCCACTTCAATCGTATAGCATTCGTACATGTATTCTCCTATTGGGCGCGGATATCGCACAAAAAGCCCGCAGCGCGAAGACGCACGGGATCACCGGAGCAGTGGCGCGCACCCCTGCCCTGTGCAGCAACTTTTTATTCCAGCCCTTTACCACGCTGGCGCAAATGCGCCTCAATGGCTGAGCGACACTGCAAAACAACGTCTTCCGGCGGCTGCGAGGCGTCAATAATGGCAAAGCGTTCCGGCTCTTCCTCTGCCAGCGCCCGGTATCCCTGGCGAACCCGCGCATGAAAATCAAGGCTTTCAGAGTCAAAACGCCCTTCTGAAACAACCAGCCCTTCCTGGCGGTTACGCTCTCCCGCACGCATAAGGCCACACCGCACCGGCAGATCCAGCAGCAGGGTAAGCTCCGGCTGCAAGCCGCCTGTGGCTGCCTGATTGAGCCTGTGCAGATATTCCGTATCCAGACCGCGCCCATACCCCTGATATGCCAGGGTTGAATCAGTGTAGCGGTCGCACAGCACTGTTTGCCCAGCCTCCAGCGCAGGGCGGATAATCTCCGCCACGTGCTGCGCCCTGTCTGCGAGAAACAGAAAAAGCTCGGCCCGGCTGGAAAGCTCACGAGTGCGGGCGTCAAGCAGTATGGAGCGCAGGCTGCGGCCCAGCGCGCAGCCCCCGGGCTCCCGGGTACGCAGGGAGTCGAGCCCGTTTTCCTGCAAAAAGCCCGCAAGATAGTTGATGACCGTGGACTTGCCCGCGCCTTCTATACCTTCAAAAGAGATAAACATTCTTCTTTCACCGCTTTTTTGCGGGTTGCGGGGGCGGCTTTGTCCGGCGTACGCGCGGCCCGGTGAACGGGTCGCCCCAGCGTCGCCTGCCAGGGTGTCCAGGCCTCACCGTCGCCCTCTATCTGGGCAAACAGGCCTCGGCACTGGGCCATCTTGGCGTCCAGGTTGTCGGCATAGTGCAGGGCCATGGCTTCCGGCGTATGCGGCACACGCACAGCGCCGAACTCCAACTCGCCATGGTGGCTCAAAATCAGGTGCTTCAGGTGCCGTTGCAGCGGCTCTTCAAGGCCCGATTTAGCCAGATACGGATCCAGCATTTCAATGCCCAGCATGAGGTGCCCCAGCAGGCGGCCCTCATCTGTATAATCGTTGGCGATGCCGCCAGAAAATTCGCGAATCTTGCCGATATCATGAAACAGCGCACCCGCCAGAAAGGTCTGTCGGTCAAGTTCCGGGTACTGGTCGGCAATGCGGCGGCAAAGTTTGAACACACTCAAAGTATGTTCAAGCAGACCGCCCACATAGGCGTGGTGTACGCCCTTGGCGGCAGGGCAGACCCGAAAGGCGGAGCGCATTTCGTCATTATTAAAAAAGCCTTGTACAAACTTGCGCCAAGGCGCATGCACAAATTCCTTTTTGATGAGGTCAAGCAGCTCATCAAGCATTTCATCCAGCGGATAGGGACTGGCGGGCATAAGAGCCGCATGGTCCACGTCAGCGCATTCTTCATCCGTGAGAAAGCGCATCTGCTCCACCGTAAGCTGCACCTGATCGCGGTACAGACCGGCGCGCCCCTCGGCCCACACCAGGGTCCCTGCGGCAATCTCGCTAAAGTCCGCGCTCAGCGGATGCCATATCTTGGCTTCAAGGCTACCGCTGGCGTCTGCCAGCGTGAGCCGCCAGTAAGGGCCGTTGCGCGACTGCCCTTGCGCAGCCTGCGTAACCACGAATATGCCGCGCGCCTCCGAGGCGGGGCTAACATCTTTGACGTAACAACCTTTTTCCATATATCGTTCCAGCGACGCTGCGTAGCGTCGGGCGTATGCTGTTTTCCACGCGGGCATGGCCCCTGGCGCGGAACTTTCCAAAATGGCAAGCCCGCGCAAAACACTGGAACCACGCGGGCCTTAGGCCGAATTTCCCTTCTTTCCGAGGTATTGTCAAATGGACGTTCTTTTGACCAATGATGACGGCATCCGCGCGCGCGGCCTGCGTGCGCTTTACGCCGCCCTGCTTGAAGCAGGACATACAGTACATGTTGTTGCGCCCATGACCCAGCAATCCGGCGTGGGGCACTCGCTGACAGTTTTTGAACCCGTGCGCGCCATGGATTTTGAAGAACCCAACTTTAAGGGACTGGGTATTTACGGCACACCCACAGACTGCGTCAAACTGGCACTGGGGCAGCTTTTGCCAAAAAAACCCGACATGGTCATATCGGGCATCAACGCCGGGCCCAATGTCGGCCCGGACATTCTGTATTCCGGCACGGTGGGGGCCGCCACTGAGGCGGCCCACGAAAACCTGCCAAGCATTGCCGTTTCGCACGACTGCTATAAGGTAAAAAACGGCGACCTGCTGCCTCAAGCCCGCCATCTGGTGGCCCTTGCAGAGCGTATAGACTGGTCGCGCCTGGGACACCGCAGGGTGATCAACGTCAATTATCCGGCCTGCCCGCTGGACGAGGCCAAGGGGCTGCGCGTTTGCCCGCAAACCAGCGCCGTATGGGTGAACACCTATACAGAACGGCTTGACCCGCGCGGCGCGCCATACTGGTGGCTTGAGGGCGAAATTCCGCCAGAAACCATCGAGCCCGATTCGGATAAAGACATGCTCAACAAGGGGTACATTACCCTTACCCCCTTGCGCTTTGACTTTACCGACCCGGCAGGGCTGAACGCCCTGGATGCCATGAAGCTTGGCTAGGCTGCGCCAGCAGCCGTAAATACACGCGACAACCTGTCGAAAACATAAGGGAACAGGCCCACCCACTTGACGCAACCGCCCCATGTGGGCTACAGGCGCGCTCGGGCATGTAAAAATACTTTGCACCCTGGCCCAGGCAACGCCTAAGCTCACGACACCTGCACTGTAGTAAACCTGTTTACTGGGCGGCAGGCATTCCCCTTTGTGGGGAATTGGTGTATGTGCAGACTTGTCATTTCCGGGCGACCCAGGCTTTTTTGACCGTCCTTAATGCCAGACCCCCTGGAGGAAATCATGCCTCTCATCAATCCCAAAGAAATGTTTGCCTCTGCCTATACCGGCGGCTATGCCATTGGCGCGTTCAACGTCAACAATATGGAAATCATCCAGGGCATCATGAGCGCAGCCTCCGAGGAAAAATCGCCTGTTATCCTTCAGGTGTCTTCCGGCGCGCGCAAGTATGCCGGTCAGATATACATAATGAAGCTTGTGGAAGCCGCACTTGCGCTTGACCCTTCCATCCCCGTGGTGGTGCATCTTGACCACGGCCCCAGTTTTGAAATGTGCCGCGACTGCATTGACGGCGGCTTTACCTCGGTGATGATCGACGGTTCGCACCTGTCGTTTGAGGAAAACATCGCCATCACCAAGCAGGTGGTGGATTACGCCCATCCCCGCGGCGTATGGGTTGAAGCCGAGCTGGGCAAACTGGCGGGCATTGAAGAACACGTACAGTCTGCCGAACACGTTTACACAGACCCCGACGAAGCCGTGGAATTTGTGAACCGCACGGGTTGTGATTCGCTGGCTGTTGCCATTGGCACAAGCCACGGCGCATACAAATTTAAGGGCGAAGCCAAACTTGATTTTGACCGTCTGGCCCGCATTGGCGACAAGCTGCCGGGCTATCCTCTGGTGCTGCACGGCGCTTCAAGCGTGCCGCAGGAATTTGTGGCCCAGTGCAACCAGTTTGGTGGTCAGGTGGGCGGAGCCAAAGGCGTGCCCGAAGACATGCTGCGCAAGGCCGCTGGCATGAGCGTGTGCAAAATCAACGTGGATACGGATATTCGCCTGGCAGTGACAGCGTCTGTCCGTCAGTACCTTGCCGAAAACCCAGAGCAGTTTGACCCCCGCGCCTATCTCACCCCGGCGCGTGATGCTGTCAAAAACATGGTGGCCCACAAGATCCGCAATGTAATGGGATCTTCAAATAAAGCCTAATCCCTACGCCCCAAGGAGCGCGAATCATGCCCGTGAAAGTTGGAATGAATGGCTTTGGTCGCATCGGTCGGTACCTTCTGCGTCTTATGGCTGATGACAAAGACATCCAGATTGCCGCCATCAACGCTCGTGCGGATAATGCCGCGCTGGCCTATCTTTTCAAGTATGATTCCACTTACGGAACCTTTCAGGGCACTGTTGACCACGACGAGAACGGTATCATCGTCAATGGTCGGCACATTGCCGTTACCCGCTGCAAGGCGGGCGAATGGGAATGGGAACGCCTGGGCGTAACCCTTGCCGTGGAAACCACCGGCACCATCAAGGATCGTGAAGGCCTGGCCCAGCATCTGGCCTGCGGCGCAAAAAAGGTTGTGATCTCCGCACCCGGCAAGGATGTGGACGCCATGATCGTTATGGGCGTGAACCATGACATCTATGACGGCGCAAAGCACAGCATCATTTCCGCCGCATCCTGTACCACCAACTGCCTGGCCCCCGCTGTCAAAGTGTTGCACGAAACCTTTGGCTTCAGCCATGGGCTCATGACCACCATCCATTCCTACACCATGAGCCAGCGCATTCTTGACGGCACCCACAAAGACTGGCGCCGCGGGCGTTCTGCGGGCGTTTCCATGGTTCCTTCCAGCACTGGCGCCGCCAAGGCTGTGGGGATTGTCATGCCGGAGCTGGCGGGCAAACTCAATGGCATGTCCGTTCGTGTGCCAACATTTGACTGCTCGCTGGTAGACCTGACCTGCGAAGTGGAAAAAGCCTGCGATGCCGCCGCTGTCAACGCGGCCCTCCAGGCTGCCAGCAAGGGCGCTCTGGTTGACAACAT
>QKDT01000342.1 GCA_003251995.1 Desulfovibrio desulfuricans | reverse complement strand
CTAACTGGATTTTATGGGGCAAAAAAAATAAAAAAAGCCGGGATAAACCCGGCTTTTTGCATAAATGGAAGTTCGGTAGGTCTAATCAATGCCCATGGCCTTGCTGATCTTTTTGGCGGCCTTTTTAACCTTTTCAAGAGGGCTTTTTTCCGCTGCAGCTTCAAATTCGCGCAGCAGTTCTTCTTGCTTTGCAGAAATGCGCGTGGGGGTAAGCACCCTTACCTCTACCAGCAGGTCGCCACGCGTCCTGCGCCCAGGGTAGGGCATGCCCTCACCCGAAATGCGCAGCAGGGTGCCGCTTTGAATGCCCTTGGGAATTTCCAGCGGTAGGTTGCCATCCAGGCCCGGTACCTCAGCCCTGTGCCCCAATGCGGCCTGCACAAAGCCGATTTCAAGGGTGTAGATAAGGTCTTGGCCCTGTCGCTGCCAGCGTTTGTCCTGCTCCACGGTGAGCACAACATAAAGATCGCCAGCCGGGCCGCCGTGTACGCCGGGTTCTCCCTCGCCGCGCACGCGCAATCTGGTGCCGCTGTCTACGCCTGCCGGCACGCGCACCACAAGCTCGCGGGTATCGGTGGTAATGCCTTCGCCCTTGCACTTGGGGCAGGGCTTGGTAATTACCCGACCAGTACCCTGGCAGGAGGGGCAGGGCATGGCTATCTGGAAAAATCCCTGCGAACGCCTGACCTGACCGCTACCGCCGCACTGACGGCAGGTTTCTGCCTTGCTGCCAGGGGCTGCGCCGCTGCCGTTGCATTCAGAACAGGTGACGTGTTTGGGAAGAGAAATGCTGATCTCGTCACCCTTGGCGGCTTGCGCAAAGGTAATGGTCAGATTGTAGCGCAGGTCTGCTCCAGCCATGGGCCGGGGACCCCGCGCGGCAGTAGAAAAGCCGAAAAGATCGCCGAATATGTCGCTGAAGTGCGCAAAGATATCATCGTTGCTGCCAAAGCCACCAGCGCCGCCCTGAACACCTGCGTGCCCAAAACGGTCATAGCGCGCGCGTTTTTCAGGGTCGCGCAGCACATCATACGCCTCGGCGGCTTCTTTGAACTTTTGTTCGGCCTCGGCGTTATCGGGGTTATGGTCAGGGTGATACTTTAAGGCCAGCTTACGGTAGGCCCGTTTAATTTCGTCGTCTTCGGCGCTGCGGCTTACGCCCAGCACTTCGTAGTAATCGAGCTCCATCGTCGTTCCGGTCACTGTGCGGCTTGTGCGCCTGTGTTAAAGGTTGTACATAAACGCGGCGGCTCCCCTGGGGAAGCCGCCGCGCGGACAAGCTGTCCCCAAAAGGCTACTCCTCTGCGGCGGTCGCGTTGTGACCGGGCAGGGGGTTGTAAAGACTGTCATCATCAGGCACAACCTTTCCGGCGGCAATTTCGCGCAGGGCGGTTACGGCCTCTTTGTTGCGAGAATCAACCAGGGGCTCATAGCCTTCGCGGTACTGATGCACGCGTTTGATGGCCATCTGCACCAACAGAAAACGGTTGTCCACGCGCTGCTGACAATCTTCCACGGTAATACGGGCCATGCTGCCTCCGTAAAATACACGGCTGAAACGCCGCATTCCGGGCCGCCACGGGCTGCCCGGTTGATAAATAATACCGCCCGACCATTTGTAAAGGCCGGGCGTGTGCATACGCCTTCGCGCAGGATTTCCCTGCTGAAATAAGAATTGATATATGCCGACCGCTGCGCTGTCAATAGGCTGCTGAAGTGGCAGCCAGAGCGGAACAACAGGCATGCCCGAATTTTTCGGATTTGTCGGCAACATGTTTACGGAAAAAAAATGAGTAGAGAAAAAAGATCGTTCGCCCAGGAAACCTGCGTAAAAAGTGCGGGCAAAGCCATGCAGAAAACCGGCATGCTGTGGCCTGGATGCCGTGTGGCCGTAGCCGTTTCTGGCGGCGTTGACAGTTTTGTGCTGCTGCAAAGCCTGAAAATTCGTCAAGGAATCGTACCTTTTCACTTTGAAATTATGGCGATCCATCTCAATCCCGGTTTCGATGAGCAAAGCCATGCGGCCCTGCTGCCTTGGCTGGCCCAAAGGGGGATTCCTGGGCATATCGAAATGACAACATACGGCCCGGACGCGCATTCGGAAAAAAATTTGCGCAGATCGGCCTGTTTTCGTTGCGCGTGGCTGCGGCGCAAACGCCTTTTTGAACTGTGCGCCCAGTACGGCGTAACGCATCTGGCCCTTGGGCATAATGCCGACGATCTGGTGCAGACGTTTTTTATGAATCTGAGCCGCAACGGTCGCGTAGACGGCATGAGCATGAACGAATCTTTTTTTGGCGGCGGGTTGCAACTTATTCGCCCGCTGTTGCTGGTAGAAAAAAAGTTTATCGTCAAGGCCGCCAAACAGTGGGAGTTGCCCATCTGGGCCAACGCCTGCCCCTCGGCTGGTAATACCGCCCGCAGCTCCATGGGTGAAACCCTTGAGCATCTTTATAAGGTATCCAAGGATTCAAAGCGTTGTATTTTTAACGGCTTGACCCGCTGGCAGCTCGAAAAAAACAGCGCCCCTGCTTCGGTGGATGAGGATCCCTTGGCAGATACCACCGGGAGCGATCCCTCTGCGGATTGACACAGGCCGCTTCCCGGCTCTAGAGTGTTTGCTCCATGCTGTTCGGCAAATATCACATAGTCATCTTCACCGAAGGTCGTAGCGGCAGCCGTAACCTGCGTATGCGCGGCTGGTTTGGCTTTATCGCGTGCGTGCTGGTAGTGGCGCTCGTGGCCTGCAATGTATGGCTGCTGCGTAATTGGCTTGAAAACCGGCATCTTTGGACCGACCTGCGCAATGCGGATAAAACCATTGAAGAGCAGCGTCGCCAGCTTGTAAATTTGGTTGAGCGCATATCCGTGGTGGGGCGTGATCTGGAGCGCGTGCAAAGCTTTGACTCCAAACTACGCATCATGATGAACATGGAAAAAGACCCCACGGTGGCAGGTTCCCAAGGCGAACAACCTGGGGATTTTTCGCGCACCTATCTGCCGCTGCACAGGCAAGAACTTGCCGCGCGCAAAATGCTGGATTTTCTTACCCGGCTTTCTGAATCAGTGCGGCTTGAAGAAGTACGCCAGCAGGATCTGCTGGTTGCGTTGCGTGAGAATCGCGATGCCCTTTCTTCCATGCCGACAATCTGGCCTGTGGTGGGCTTTGTTTCTTCCAGTTTTGGTTGGCGTTCTGCACCCTTTGGTGGGCGGGGCCAGTTCCACAAGGGGCTGGATATCACCAACCGAATCGGCACGCCCATCATGGCCCCCGCACAGGGTATAGTGACGCTTTCTGGGCGTGATGCAGCCTACGGCTTTAGTGTTGAAATCAACCATGGCAGCGGCATTGTTACCAAATACGGTCACATGCAACGGTGCGCCGTACAGGTAGGCCAGTGGGTCAAGCGTGGCGAGATTGTGGGGTATGTGGGTATGAGTGGGCGCACCACCGGCCCGCATTTGCACTATGAGGTGCGCCTTAACGGTGTGCCCGTAAACCCCATGCGCTATATTCTGGAATAGCCCCGTTTTGTGCCAAAGGTTCTTGTTACCCGTGATCGGCTAAAACCCATCTTGCCGGGCGGCATGAAGCAAGAGAGAAATTCGGCAGCATGCATACCCAATATGGCATATTTTCTGGCAGACCTTTATGCGCTGCCCCATGCATGACGGGGGCTGTCCTCGCTTGCGCTTTCATCCCATGTATTAGCAGTGCAAGTATAAGCAGCTCACGTATGAGTAGCCTGGGGCGGGGTTGGGCTTGTGGTGGAGCAGCATCGCAGTCGATGCTCTCCACGATTACTGGTGGCACCTGACAGGTAGGCGTTGTGGGGCAGGTTGTCTCGCTTGGTGCCATTGGTCGGGCTAGCCGCTGATTTTTTTGATTGCTAACGCCAGGGCACTTCCCTCACAACGCAGGTTTCGCATGATGAATGCGGAACCTTTTTTTATTTGGGGCGGAAAAGCGCGTTTCAGTGCCGGGCATGCCCCGCGGGGCGTACGGGCAGCAAGCTTAATACTCTTTGTGGAGAACCATATGGAAACTACCGAAAAAGGGCGGCGAGATTTTCTTAAATCGCTGGCGCTGGGGGCAGCCGGCGCTGCCATGCTGACACCCCAAACCGTTAATGCGGCGGAGGGTGGTACCTTGCAGGTGTGGTCTTGCGGCGGCCTTGCCGAGGCCATGATGCCTGCGCATGAGGCTTATCTGCAACAGTCGGGCGTTAAAATTGTCTACACTGGCGCCTTTGCCGCAGCGTTGGGCAAATCTCTGCTGACTGGCGGCGGGCAGACCGAGGTTTTTGCCGGGCGCGTCTTGGCGCTGGCCCAGAACCTGCGAAAGTCGGGCAAGATGCTCAGCTTCAAACCGCTCTGTTTTACAAGCTACGTTATCGCGGTATCCAAGGGGAATCCTGCGAAAATACGTGCGATTGAAGAACTGGCGCGCCCAGGGGTGCGGGTGTCCATGGCTCGTGATGCTTCTGTCCCTGGCGGAAAAGCGGTTCTGGGCATTCTCAAGGCTGCCGACATCGCGCCCAAGGTGCTTGCCAACGTGCAGGAGCAGGGCAGTTGTGTTCAGCGCTCAGTGGAAAGCGTTGCCGAGGGTAAAGCTGATGCCATGATTGTGGAACGGCGTATCACTCGCATGACGCGTTTTGCCGACCGGTTGGATCTGGTGGAAATCCCTGAGCAGTTGTTCCCCGCCGGGCCGCTGACCTTTACCGTGGGAATGATGGCTAACGCCTCTGATCCCGCAAAGGCCGCAGCTTACATCGACTGGATTTCCGGAGCGCAGGGGCAGGCCTTTTTTGAAAAAGCGGGTTTTATCCCCGCAATTTCGCCCAAGGGCCTGGAGCTTGTGGAAAAGTTGGGGGTAAAGGATGTTGCATGAAATTGTTGCCCGCCCCAGCCTGAGGCTTAGGGCGCTTCAGTGGTGTAATCGCGTTGTTTTGTTTGCCTCCACGCTGTTTCTTGGCGAGTGGGCCTTGTTCGGCGTATTTCGTTGCCCTTTTGTCGTTCCCTTTGTGAGCTGTCAGAATTGCCCGGTCATTACCTGTCCCGGGCAGGCCTCGCGCATGTTTTGGGGATTTTGGGGCGTGTGGTTGGCGGTGGCGGCATTTTTCGGCAAGGCCTTTTGCGGTTGGCTGTGTCCTGGGCAGTTTGCAAACCGCGTACTCGCGCTTAATCCTTTTCGTTTTGGCCCCAATCCCGAAGGCGTGGCGAATTTTCGCTGGGCGCGGTATCTGGTGCTGGCGGCGGGGCTGACGGCGTGGTTCGTTTTGGGCCAGCCACGTGTGGACGTACCCATTCGCGTGGGCGAATTTTGGCCCTCGGCCTGGCTTACGTGGAAGCATGCCTTCCCCATGTGGGATTTTCGGCTGCTTATCACCTTGGGCGGGTTGGCCTTGGGGCTGGTTGTGCTTATGTGCTGGTGCCGGTTTATCTGTCCTTTTGGCGCGGTGCTTGAGCTGGCGCGCAAGTTTGCTCCTTTCCGTTTTTACAGAACGCCGAAGTGCAATGATTGCGACAGGTGCAGGCAGGTTTGCGTGATGCGCACGCGGCCTGATGAAGAGAATTGCACCAACTGCGGTGATTGCGTGGGGAGTTGCCCCACGGATTGTATCCGTTTTGGCCTGAAGGGGCGGAAGTAGCGGGGTAACAAGTTTCGACCGTGGGTTTGGGTGAGCCTGTCGGGCTGATTTATCAAACCCGACTTTTTTGGCCTTACGGCGTCAAAATCCTGTTTTTAATGCTCACGTACTTGAGTACGCTGCGCTTAAAAACAGGATTTTTCCTTGTCAGGCCAGAAAAATGCGTATTTTGCAAATTCCCCCAACACCAACCATCGCCCTCGCTCCGCTCCGGCGTGTTTAAGGAAGGCAGCACCACGACCAGCTTTTGATGGCGGCTGAAACTTCTGACCCACAAGTTATCTGCTTATGTTGGGCGGGGC
>QKDT01000398.1 GCA_003251995.1 Desulfovibrio desulfuricans | reverse complement strand
CCCAGGCCCTTGTGACCATCAATTCGCCCTCCACACGCGCCCGGCGTGAACTGCCCAACCTGCCGCGCAGGCTCAGAAGGCTCATATTCACGGTTCCCACAGCGATGCCAGTGGCAGAAAAGCGCATTTTTCGCCGTTGGGTCACCTGGGCTGTGCGCGTGGTGTGGGATGCGCTGGGCTGGAGCCAGTGGTACGCTCCCCGCTTGCAAAACCGCGGCCTCACGGGTGATTATCGCCAAAGCCCGCAGGTTCGGTGCGATTGGGACGAAGCCAGTTGCTCGCAATTGGTGCTGCTCTACAACGAGCTTGCCGTCAAACAGCACGGCGACGCGCACCATCTCTTCCGCCTCATGGGCAAACCGCGCCAATCCTGCGACAACCATCCCTGCATCCGCATGGCTTCAATAGATATTGGTGGCGGCACAACCGATCTTTCCATTACAACTTTTGAACTAGCCAGTGGCGAGGGTGATACCGCGCGCATCAAACCGCATACGGAATTCAGGGATGGCTTCAACATCGCGGGTGACGAAGTGCTGCGCGAGGTGGTTGCCAATCATGTGATCCCGGCTATTGGTCAGGCGCTGGCCCGTGAGGGGCTTGCAGAGCCGCGTTCGCTGCTTGGGCAGCTTTTTGGGCGCGATTCCATCGGCATGTCGCAAGAAGACCGCAATACACGTGTGCGCTTGGTGCGGCAGATTGCGGTTCCTGTGGCGCTGGGGTTGCTGGCCACCTGCGAAAACCCCGACCTGCGCGGTGCGAACTTTAACTGCACCCTGCGCGACTTTTTTGAACCAGACCCGGTTGGGGATGTGGAAACAACGGGTGCTGCAAAAGATTCTGCGGCAGATGCAGCTACCGAATCGCCTGCAAACGCTGCCGTAAACGTTGCCGCAGACGATGCTCCCCGCTTCAGCCCTGCGGTGCTTGCACCCCGCCCGCAACCCGCAACACTGCGGGATGTAAAGGCAATGGTGCATCGTTCTGCATCCTTCATCCAGAACTTTAACATTCTTGATGTACCCATTGCGGTAAACCAGGCCGCGGTGGAAGAAACCATCCGCAGCACGCTTGGTTCAACGCTTTCCGCCCTGTGCGAAGTGGTACACATGTATGATTGCGATGTGTTGCTGCTTACCGGGCGGCCCAGCTCGTGGAACGGCGTTATCGCCACGGTGCTTGCCAAACTGCCCGTGCCGCCCGACAGGATTATCCCCATGCGGCGCTATCATGCCGGGTCGTGGTATCCCTTTGCCGACGCTCAGGGCCGTATTACCGACCCCAAAACCACGGTAGTGGTGGGGGCCATTTTGTGCGCGCTGGCTGATGGGCATCTGGAAGGATTTTCCTTTGATTCCGGCGCGCTCAAGCTTACATCAACCGCCCGTTATATTGGCGAGATGGACATAAACAGCCAGCTCAAACGGCCCAAGGTGTGGTTTACCGTGGATGTGGAAAGCAAGGACGGCACGGATAAAACCCGCGCTGTGGCCTTTAGCGGGCCGCTTTCCATTGGCTACAGGCAACTGGATGCCGAGCGCTGGCCCACCACCCGCTATCATTTGCTGACATTCGCCACAGAAGAAGCCCGCTCCCGCGCTTCGGGCCGCCTGCCCTACAAGGTGGAGGTTAGCCTGAGCGTTGCCGATGCCCTGGATGAAGAAGATATCCGCAGCGAGACGGATAAGGATCGGCGCAGCGAGGGCGAGTTCCGTATTGATTCCATCGTGGATTTTCAGGAGCGCAGCGTTGCCCGGCGCGACCTTGAAATCCGCCTGCAAACCCTGAAACTGGACGAAGGCTACTGGCTGGATACGGGCATTGTCACCGACGCCGGATAATTGAGGATGGTTATGCAGCAGCAGGATATGGATTTAGCGCGGCATTGCCGCGAACTGGCGGATACTTCTCGTTCCGCAGGGGCATGGCTTCAGGACAATGCCGAGCTTGTGGGCAACGAACGCGCAGCCCTGCAAAAGGATCTGCGCCATGCGGCCCGCTTTTTTGGCAAGTGCGAGCAAGCGGCCCGCCGCAAAATGTGCGTGGGTGTTTTTGGCCCCAGTCAGTCAGGCAAGTCTTACCTCATTTCGGCCCTTGCCAGCGATGCGGATAAGGTGCTTCTGGCAGATTTTTGCGGTCAGACATACAATTTTATCAAGGATATCAATCCCGAGGGCGGTAAAGAATCCACGGGGCTGGTCACGCGCTTTACCACCACGCCACCAGAGGGCGTTACCGAGGCCTACCCTATCCGTCTGCGTCTGCTTTCAGAGACAGACGTGGCCCGAGTGCTTGCCAATACCTACTATGCGGATTGCGACCACAAGGATGCCCCCAGCCCCGAGGCCCTTGCCAAGGAGCTGGAGACTCTTGAGGGCCGCGCCCAATCCGCGCCTGTAGCCGGTGGCCTCAGTGTGGACGATGTGGAAGAACTGCGCGATTATGTGAACAAAAACTTCATCTCGCGCCCCCGGGTGCAGATGCTCCAAAACGGCTACTGGGTACGGGCCATGGAACTGGCCCCCCGGCTGGAGCTGGAAGACCGCGCCCGGCTTGTGGGCCTGATATGGGACAGCGTGCCGGAATTTCAGACCGTGTACATGCAGCTTGGCTCCGCGCTACGCCAGCTTGGCAACGCCACAGAGGCAACCTGCCCCATCGACGCGTTAATCCCTCGCAGCAACAGCATCATCGATGTGGCGCGGCTTCAGGGCCTTAACGAACCGCCTACCGATATGCTGACCATTGTGGGGGCAGAGGGCCGCAAGGCTGATCTTCCCCGTGCGCTGGTAACGGCCCTTACGGCAGAAATTACCATCTATATGCGCGAAAAACCGGATGATTTTTTTGATCATACCGACCTGCTCGACTTTCCTGGTTACCGCGCACGGTACAAGTTCAGTGATTTGCGCGCTGCCCTAGACAGCCGAAAAGACATGCTCAAGGAACTCTTTTTGCGCGGCAAGGTGGCCTACCTGTTTGAACGCTACCGTGAGGAAAAAGAGCTCACCAGTATGCTGCTGTGCATTGGACCCAGCACGCAGGAAGTGCAAGACCTGCCGCAAGCCGTGTACGAATGGATATGCTCCACCCACGGTGAAACGCCAGAAATGCGCGCCAGCAAAGCGCCAGCGCTCTTTTTTGTGCTCACCAAGATGGACATGGAATTTGAAAAAAAGGCCGGTTCTCCCTCGGTGGAAACCCGCTGGACAACCCGGCTGGAATCTTCGCTGGTCAACTTTTTTGGTCAGGTGCATGACTGGCCCCAAAACTGGGACGGCACGCACCCCTTCAATAACGTCTTTTTGCTGCGCAATCCCAACTTTTTGTGCGAGGCTATTTTTGACTACGCCGACAGGCGCGAAACCGGCATTCGGCAAGAGCAGCAACCCTTTGTGGAAGAAGTGCGACAGTCCTTCATGCGGTCGCCCCTGGTGCAAAAGCATGTGGCAAACCCTGAGCGGGCCTGGCAGGCAGCCATGACGCTCAACGATGGCGGCGTGGGCCTGTTGCGCGAATGTTTGCGGCCCCTGTGCAATCCTGAGCTTAAGCGGCAGCAGATAGGCGGCAGCCTTGCCGAAAAATGCGACCGTTTGCGCACCGGGCTTGCTCCCTTTTACCGCACGGACGACAGGGAGGAGCTGCGCAGGCAAAAAGAGCAGCTCTCGCGCCTTTTGGTTTCACAAATGGCAAAAGTTGCGGAAAAGCAGCTCTTTGGCGAATTTTTACGCCGTCTACAGGTGCGCGATTTCGATCTGTACGAAATCTGCCTCAATGCCCGCCAAAGCCCGGATGAAGGCAAAACAGCCGCCCCGGCGCAAGTTGTGGGCGCGCGGGTTTCAGCCAACGACATTTTGGGCGACATTTTTGGTGATGATGCCCCTGCGCCCGCCCCGGCAGCCGATGACGCAGATTCACAGGCCAAGGACAGCGCCCAGGTTTTTGCGGCCCTGGTCATGGACCACTGGACTGGGCGGCTGCGCGATCTCTGCAACGATGTGGAGACCAGAAACCTGCTTGGCATTCCCGCCAAGGAGCTTGACCAGTTCTGCCACGAGCTTGTGCAGGCGGCAGCGCGCTGCAAACTGCGTGAAAACCTGGAGGCTGAGCTGCGCCGCTCCTCGGCATTCAGCAACATGGCCCGTGAGCGCCTGATGTGGAAGCAGGTGAGCCTTGCGGCAGACGCCATCAACGCCTTTGTGGACTGGTGGAGCTTTGACCCCCGCTTTAAGGGGCAAACCCAGCGCACTGTGGTGTTTGGGGGCAAAAGCGTTGCCCTCTTTAATCCACCACAAGAAATCAAGGGTGAACCCCGCATTGGCGAGGAAGAATCACCCTATGACCGCCTGTGGTATACCGACTGGCTGCGCGCCATGGCCTACAGTGTCATGGCGAATGTGGACTTTGATGGTCAGCAGAGCGTTAACCCCGAACAGAATAACCGCCTGCGCGAGCTTTTGCAGGCGTTTAAAGGATAATCCATGCGTGCCAGCATTTCAGCCGATACCGGGCGCGGCCCCGGCAATGGCATTATAGAGATCACTGAAGCGGGCGAGGTCGGCGAGCCGGGCTTTACCCTGCTGCGGGCCTCTGACGGCAAATGCCTTGGCCCTCGTGGCTGGCAGGAAAGTGAAACCCTGCTCACCCCCGACGCCTGGGACAACGACGGCGGCAGCTTGCGGCTGGCTGTTGGCCCTGCGGTGGTGGATGAAGTGGACAACCTTGATGCCTACCGCATCAGCGTACGCGGCGTGGGCAGTTGCGCTCTTGCCGTAAAATCCCTTGTCTACTCCCACATTGCTGGTGGGCATGGCATGGGGGCGGGCGTTCCGCTTACTCCCCCTGTTGCCGAGCCAATCCCCGCGCCAGTGGAGCCAGAACCGGAAGTGCTGGAATCGCCTGAGCCACCTCTGGCTTTTGATGAGCCGACAATGCCCCCGAAGGAAGCCCCGCTTGAGATGGCAAGCAAGCAGGAAGGTAAATCTGGCGGAAAAACCGGGCTTATCATTGGGCTGTTGCTTGCCGCCGTTGCCGCTGGTGTGGCTGCATGGTGGTTTTTGCTGCGTGAGCCGGAAAAAGCCCCCCTGCCAACGCCTCCGGAACAAACCCAAAACGCCGACAAGCCCCAAAACCCGGAACAATCGCAGCCCAAACCCGCCGATGCTGCCCCGCAGGGCACGGATGCGGGCAAGCAGGCGCTTTCTCCCCTGGCATCCGCACGTGAGCAGTTGCGTGGTCAGGCCTTGCCGGATGTGAGCCTTGCCATGGCAAAGCCCTTGCGCAAAGCCGATGCCAAGCCGGAAGAAAGCGACGCCGCCTTTTTGCTGCTGGAAGACGCCGCGCAAAAAGGCAATGCCGAAGCCATGTTTTTGGTTGCCCAATACTACGACCCCGCCAGCACCTTGCCGCGCGGCAGCATCCCCGCTGATCTTACCCAGGCAAAACGCTGGTATGATCAGGCCCTGCAAAAGGGTCAGCCGCAAGCCAGGGCGGCACTGGATGCTTTGAAAGAACACGCCCGCGCTCTTGAGGCCAAGGGTGATGTCGAGGCGCGTTCTCTGCTGCAAAACTGGCAATAACGCGGCCTTACGCAATTTTGCTTAAAATTGCTGCATACCGCGAGGAGTTCACTATGCATTCCATGCCCCTGTTTCGCCGTTGCTTGCTTGTGGCCCTGCTGCTGGGCTTTGCCGCGTGCTTTGCCGACACCGTTTCCACGGTTTCTGCCGCGCCCTTGTTGCAGCAAGGCAAAAAAACGCTGTTCCAGCGGGTGGTCAGCCATCCCGGCGCGGCCCTGATGGCTGAGCCCAAGGCAGATGCCGCCGTGGTGCGCAAAAGCGTTGTGCCGTTTACGGTATTGTACGTTTACGACCGCAAGGACGCATGGCTTCAGGTTGGCGCATCCACCACGCAGCCAGAAGGCTGGATGGAGGCCGCCAAGGCTACGGACTGGAATC
>QKDT01000364.1 GCA_003251995.1 Desulfovibrio desulfuricans | reverse complement strand
AACGCTTGCAATATATTTTGAGACTGTTTCCAGATATTAATCCCTCAAATATATTGGTTAATGGGGGGGCTGGTATCGCTGAGCGGCTGGCTCTCACATCGGATATGCCTCAACGCAGTTTTTGAAAAACAAGTAGCGGGCTGCCCTAGCGAGCAGCCCGCTTTGAACGTTTATCTCATGGCACACTTATTGAGCCTAAGGGACTGTTCCTTGTTAGCGGGTGGCCCTCAGTATGAAGGCCACCCGCGTTGTTGTTTATTCGCTGGCTTCGTCAACCAGATAGACAATGGAATAGTAGGGGATGCCGCCGTGCAGCGAAAGGCCGATCTGGCAGGTGCGGCTGGATGAATAGCCCACCTCGCAGGTGCTTACCTGCATGCGCAGGCCCTTGAGCGCAGCCTCGTTGAGCTCGGGGTGGGTAAAGCCTCTGTCGCCCGCCCAGCCGCAGCAGTTGATGCCGTCCGGCACCACCACAGTTTCGGCGCACTTGCGGGCCAACTCTTCCAGCTTGCCTTCCAGGCCCATCTTGCGCATGGAGCAGGTAGCGTGAAGAGCCACAGTTTTGGGCAGCTTTTTGAGCTTGAGGGTATCCATGAGATTTTCAAGGATAAACTGCACAGGCTCCATGAGCTTGATGCTGGGGTCGAGGGTCTGCTTCATGTGCAGCAGGCAGGGGCTGGTTTCGCACAATACGGGGTATTCACCATTATTGGTGGCCTCGCGCAGCACCTTTTCCAGCTCCTGTTCCTTTTTATGGGCAGCATCAGCCAGACCCTTGCTGGCAAAGGCCATGCCGCAGCACAGCTTGTCCAGCTTCTTGGGCAGGATGACATCGTAGCCGCCCTTGAGCAGCACGCTGATGACGGCCTCCGGCTCTGTTCTGCGGTCGTGGTGTTCCTCGCCGGGGCCCATGTTGCGGGCAATACAACTGGGGAAGTACACGACTTTTTTGGCATTGCCCGTGTAGGGCGACGGCAGATAGACCGAGCGCCCGCCCTTGGGCATGTTTTTGTTCCACAGCGGAATTTTATTGAAGGTCAGGCAGCGCAAAAGCCGCGAACCATCGCGCATGATGGTGGTGCCAAGCACGCGGTGCAGAGCGTCCACGCCGGTGAGCGCAATGGACATGGCCTTGCAGGTTCCCGCAAAGTGGTCGGCAAGGGAACCGGCAATCTTTTTACTGAGCGACCCGGCGTCTTTTTTGCGCAGGCTTTTGATGAACACTCCCGTATCCACACCCGCGGGGCAACGTGGGCGGCACAGGCTGTCTGTGGCACAGGTGGCCTTGCCCATGTATTCATAGCCCTTCAGCAATGTTTTCAGTGCGCTGCCGTTGGGCTCCGCCTCCCGCAGGCGGCATATCTCGCGGTACACGGTGATACGCTGGCGCGGCGTGAGCGTCAGATCACGCGAGGGGCAGACAGATTCGCAGAAGCCGCATTCCATGCATTTGTCCACCAGTTCGTCGGCGGGGTGCAGGGGCTTGAGGTTTTTAAGGTGCCCCTGCGGGTCGCTGTTAAGCAGCACGCCGGGGTTGAGGATGTTCTTGGGATCAAGCAGGCTCTTGATATCCTTCATGATGGCATAGGCCTGGCTGCCCCACTCCAGTTCCACAAAGGGCGCGATGTTGCGGCCTGTGCCGTGCTCCGCCTTGAGTGAACCGTCGTATTTTTCTGTAACCAGTTTGCAGAAGTCTTCCATAAAGCCCTTGTAGCGGGTCACTTCTGCCGGAGCGCCAAAGTCCTGCCAGAAAACAAAGTGCAGATTGCCATCGCGCGCGTGCCCAAAGAGCGGGGCCACCGCGTAGCCATGGCGGGCAAAAAGCTCTTGAAGGTCGGTTGCCGGTTCGCCCAGCCGGTCGAGGGTAAAGGCCACGTCTTAAATGACAATGGACGTTCCCACGGGCCGCATGCCGCCCACCGAGGCAAGAATGCCCTTGCGGATGAGCCACAGTTTTGTGAATTCCTCCGGCTTGTCGGTAAAGGCGTAGGGGCGAACAAAGCTTACGTTGCTGAAAGCTTCGTTGATAGTGGCGATATTTTTTTCAAGCTGCTCGTGGGTGGAGGCGCGTGTCTCCACCAGCAGGGAACACACGTCGTCGTCCAGTGTTTCCAGGCCTTCGGGCAGACCGGGGGTGCCTTCCACCGAGCGCAAGGATGCCCTGTCCATAAGCTCCGCTGCCGCCACGGGCAGGGTTGCCACGGCGGTGGCAAGATCACAGGCGGCCTTGACCGTGGGCAAAAGCAGCAGGGCAGAGGCCTTGAAGGGGGCTTCTTCTACCGTGCGGTAGGTCACCTCGGCGATAAAGCCCAGCGTGCCTTCAGAGCCGACCATGACGTGTTGCAGAATTTCATAGGGGTCTTCGTAATCCACCAGGGCGTTAAGGCTGTAGCCCGTGGTGTTTTTGATCTTGAACTTGCGGCGGATGCGGTCGGCAAGCTCCGGGGTGTCCATGATTTTTTTGCGCAGGTCGGCAAGCCCGTTGAGAATATGGGCGTGGGTTCTTGCAAATGCAGCGCGGCTTTTGGCGTCCGCCGTATCCAGCAGGGTGCCGTCAGCCAGCACCATGCGTGAAGAAACAACGGTCTTGTATGAATTGTCAGAGGTGCCACAGCACATGCCGCTGGCATTGTTGGCAAAAATGCCGCCGATAAAACAACTGTCGATGGATGCCGGGTCTGGCCCGATTTTTTTGCCAAATTCTGCCAGAATCTTGTTGGCTCCAGAGCCGATGATACCCGGTTGCAGGGTGATGCGCTCGGCGTTTTCGCCAACGCGCCAGTTGCGCCAACCCTTGCCGATGCGCACCAGAACAGAATCAGACACCGCCTGCCCCGAAAGGCTTGTGCCGGCGGCGCGAAAGGTAACAGGCACACGCATGCGGTCAGCCAGGCCAACCAGTTGCACCACTTCGGCCTCGTCCAGTACATCCACCACTATTTTGGGGGTCAGGCGGTACACGCTGGCATCCGTGCCGTAGGCCAGCAGGCGCAGGGGATCAGTGTGAATTCGGTCTTTGGGGATAAAGTCCAAAAGGGCTTGTTTGAATTCTTTGTAAGGAGATGCAAGCATAGACAAACCTCCGTGGCGGTTCATGCCGTCATTGGTGTTGCGCTGAAGAATGCGCGGGGTGGGAAATTGCAGCCGATCTAACCTGGATGCGCCCCAACAGTGTTGTTAGTGCAGGGGATCATGAGGGAGATGGCATAGGAATAACAATAACAGTTATCGAGGTGAAAGGCTACCATTTTGCAGCTAAAAGTACTTAGGTTCTGGCAATACTTGTGCCGATCTCCCTCCTGCGGTACAGAAAAGAAAACAGTTTACTGATTTATGTACTGTACTCTTGCAACCGCCGCAGGGGTGCTGAGGTGCATTGTATTTCGTTTGGAAAACCGGGGGTACCAGACGTCTGACTATTTTTAAGGAGGCTCCATGAAACGGATGATCGTTCTGTGTTGTATTTCTTTGGCATTGCTGCTGCCGCAAACGGCCCGCGCATGCACCACCACCATAGTGACCAAGGGGGCCAGCGCCGACGGCTCCGTGATGGTCAGCCATTCAGACGATAACGACCTTGGCGACCAATCCATCGTTTTTGTTCCCGCACGCGATTGGCCCGAGGGCGCGCAGCGCCCCGTGTATGATTCTGCCGTGGCAGTGCAGGAAAACCCCGCCACCAACACATTTCTTGTGCCGCGCCTTTCTGACCCCAAGCGCGCTCCCGGTTACAATCATCCCAACACGCCCCATACAATCCCCATCGGCTTTATCCCTCAGGTGCGCCATACTTTTGCCTACATTGACGGCAATTACGGCATCATGAACGAACACGGCCTCATGTTTGGTGAATGCACCGACGGGGCGCACAATACCTGCACCGCAGTGCCGGGCAAGCGTATTTTTTATTCCTCTGAACTTGCACGCGTGGCGCTTGAACGCTGCAAAACAGCCCGTGAAGCCATTGAGCTTATGGGCGCGCTCATTGAGCAGTATGGCTATTACGGCACGGGTGAAACCCTGCCTGTGGCCGACAAAAATGAAGCCTGGGTTATGGAAATGGCCTCATCTCCGGCGGGCACCGGCGGTCTTTGGGTGGCCCAGCGCGTACCGGACGGGCAGTTTTTTGTGGCTGCCAACGAATTTCGCATCCGCGACATCACGCCCGGCAACCCTGATCTGATGTACGGCAAGACCCTGTTTGAGACCGTAGACAAATACAACATGCGCAGCCCCAAGGATGTATCCAAGCCGCTGGACTGGCTCACTACGGTGAGCGATGGCGAATACAATCATCCGTATTATTCGTTGCGCCGCGTGTGGCGGGCGCTCTCAATGGCGGCCCCTTCGCTGAAGTTGCCCGCTTGGGTTGAGAGCGGCACCACTCGCGCCTATCCATTTTCTGTTAAACCGGACAGGCCGCTGAGCATGGACGACCTCAAGCGCATGCATCGCGACCACTACGAGGGCACGGAATTTGACCTCACCAAGGGCGTGGCGGCGGGGCCGTTTGGTAATCCCAACCGTTTTCTCGGCCCCAAAGACCCCAGCGGCGATGTAACCCCCGCCACCAAGCTTGAAGGTGCGTGGGAGCGCCCCATGGGCATGTTCTACACCGGCTACACAACCATTGCCCAGTATCAGCCCAACGCGCCCGCGCCTCTTTCGCTGGTGTGCTGGGTTTCGCTGGCCCCCTCGGCGGAATCGCTCTTTGTGCCGCTGGCGGTTGCCCCCATGCCCGCAGGCTATGAACAGGGTGACACCCGGCGTTTTGCCAATGACTCCGCGTGGTGGGCCTATGCCCTGGTGAGCGAATACGCCAACACGCGCTACGATGCCGTTTCAAAGGATATCCAGACCAAGGCCAACAGCATGGAGGCCGCCTTTGCCGCCCGCGTGGCTTCGCTACAAAAGGATCTGGCCCCCAAGGCGGCATCTTCCCCTGCGCGGGCGC
Organism: Desulfovibrio desulfuricans; assembly: GCA_003251995.1. Classification (GTDB taxonomy): domain Bacteria; phylum Desulfobacterota; class Desulfovibrionia; order Desulfovibrionales; family Desulfovibrionaceae; genus Desulfovibrio; species Desulfovibrio desulfuricans_B. The sequence goes on along the minus strand of QKDT01000364.1, from coordinate 1,023 downwards.
AAGCCGCTTTTGCCAAGGCCCTGCGGGCGCAGGCAGAAGGCGCGCTGCGCGATTGGCGCGAATTTTTCCCGCAACTGGTGGCGCGGTATTGTCAGGGCTTTCTTAACAGCCCCGACAAAATGGCCCAAAAAATCGGATATTCCGATTCATGGCTGCGCAACACCAATTACGCAAAGGGCCCGATTTCGTACAAGAAGCCCCGGCAGTCGGGCGCTCACTCTGCCAAATAGATCAGGAGGATGTGTGTATGTTTTGTAATCGTCGCCGTTTTCTGCAATCCATGGCTGTAACGGGCGCGGGCCTGTGCCTGCCCACGTTTACCTGGGCGGGGTTTGACCCCCTGTGGAAACCGGGAACGGTCTGCACCAATCCTATTGATGTGACCGTATTCGAGATGTTCAAAATCGGCCCTGGCCCCTCAAGCTCCCATACCATCGCGCCCATGGCGGCGGGCAACAATTTCATCGAACTGTGCGGCAAACTGCCTCAAGAGCAGCTTGCTCAGGCGGATGCCATCAAGGTGCATCTGTACGGAAGCCTTTCAGCAACGGGCAAGGGGCACGGCACAGACCGCGCCGTTGCTGCGGGGTTGCTTGGGCAAAAGCCCGATGAATGCAAGGCAGAATTTTTGGACAACCTGTTTGTAAAACCGGGCGACACGCGTACTGTGGCGCTTGGCCCAGCAAAGATTCCGCTCAAGGATTCAGACGTACTCTTTGAAAAAGGCACCATTGAGGCTCCTTTCAGCAATGTGTTGATCATCGAGCTGTTGGGCAAGGGCAAACAGCTTGCCTCGCGCGAATACTATTCGGTGGGCGGCGGATTTTTGCAGTGGAAGGGCTGGAAGGCTCCGGAAAAAGGCAAGCCCGCGCATGCTTTTGACTCCATGAACGGTCTGCTCGAGATCGTCAAAGCTACGGGCAAGAGCATTCCGCTCATCATGCTGGAAAACGAAATGTCCATAACCGGGCAGACGGAACAGAATATCCGGCAGGGCGCGCAGCGCATCATTCACGTGATGGA
>QKDT01000287.1 GCA_003251995.1 Desulfovibrio desulfuricans | reverse complement strand
TAGCCGCTACAAAGAGTGATTATCATGAACATTTCAGTCCGCTACAAGACATTACTGCTCATTTTGATGACCATTGTGATAGCGCTTGGAGGCTATGCTCTGCTTCTGCGCAACGTTACTATGATGGAGACCTACTCCACCACACAAACGCAGGCCCTGGTTGAACGCAAGATTGCGGCAGAAACAGAAAAAATAAATACATACATGAATGTTACCCAGGATGCTGCTGCGAGCATCGCTACCGCGGGCGAAAGTTTGCTGCGCGTTAGCCGCAACACCAACATTCACATTGAAGCTGAAACCAAGGACTACCTCACCCATACCCTGGCCCGCTATCCCAAGGCTGTAGGCTGTGGACTTTGGTACGAGCCGGATGAATTCATAACAGACACGCACCTCTTTGGCCCTTATGTTCTGTGGAAAAACAACCAAATCCAGCTTACCATGGAATATAATACTCCCGAATACGACTATGTGCATAAGCCTTGGTACACTCAGGCTCTGCCCGCAGATTGGAACAGAAAAACGCCCCGCCCCGAACGCGTTTACTGGTCTGCCCCGTACCTTGATGACACCACAAACACGCTGCTCATAACTGTCAGCGGCATCATGTATGGTGATGATGGGCGCATAGTTGGTATATCCTCCCTTGGCGTGAGCATTGAAAATCTGCGCAAGTCTGTGGACGAACTGCGTATCACACCAGGTTCAATACCTTTTGCCATTGATACCCGCAGCGGCCTTGTAGCGGCCTACCCTGCCGACAATTCGCTTTTGCTGGCCCCTGCAAGCAAACTTCCGTTTACCGACTCACAGAAAGTAATTTCCAGCACAGGGCCTGGAACAAGCAGGCAGTTCTCCACAACAATCAAGGATGAGCCCTGCACAGTATTTTACAGCGTATCCGCCACAGGCATGGGGCTCGGCATTGCGGTACCAAACAGGGAACTTTTTGCTGAAACCAACGCACTCTCGCAAGCCAACACACGCACGACACTGTACGCTGTGGGCGCGCTCCTGCTTCTGGTCGGCATTATTTTTGTGCTTTTGAACAGGATTATTATCAAACCCATACTTTCGCTCTCCGCCTACTCGCAATCTGTAGCGCAGGGGGATTTTGACACCCCGGTTTCAGATGCTTATCAGAGCGAATTTGCAGTATTGCGCAATGCCATGGTTTCCATGGTTGCAACCCTCAAGGCAAAAATGCACGAGGCAGACCGCCGCACCGACGAGGCCCGCATAAGCGCCCAAAATGCAGAGCAGGCACAACATGCGGCAGAAGAAGCCACCCACAAGGCCGAGTGCGCCAGAACAGAAGGCATGCGCCATGCGGCGCAACGGTTGAGCCTGGTTGTGAACGCGCTTACAGACGCATTGGGCAGCCTGTCTGCCCGTGTTGACGAAACCGCTGGCGGCGTACAAACGCAGACGCTTAGAATAGCGGAAACCGCCTCTGCAGTGGAAGAACTGAGCGCGTCAGTGCTTGAAATAGCCAAAAATGCAGAAAACACCGCAAACCTGTCTGAAGAATCCCGCCACGCTGCGGAGCAGGGCTCTCAGCAGTTTGCCACTGTTCTGCATGATGTGAGCGCCATCCACAGGGATTTTCAGACGGCCTGCGACTCTGTGGATGACCTGAGTAATAAGGCCAACGCCATTGGGGCCATTGCCCAGACTATTGAAGATATTGCTGATCAAACCAACCTGCTTGCCCTCAACGCGGCTATTGAAGCTGCTCGTGCCGGTGAGGCAGGGCGCGGTTTTGCCGTTGTGGCTGACGAGGTGCGCAAACTGGCGGAAAAAACCATGACCGCCACGCGAGAGGTGGGGCAATCCATTGACGCGATCCAGCAGGCTGTACACGGCACCCTGGGCAATATGAGCAGCACAAAGGACGTGCTTGAAAAATCCGTAAATGAGGTCAACAAGGCAGAAGGGCTGCTTGGCAGCATTGTGAACCTTGCCATGGAGTCTTCTGATCAGGTGCGGGCCATTGCCACGGCATCAGAGCAGCAGTCTGCCGCCACTGGCGAAATCAACGCTTCTGTTACTGCTGTGAGCAGCATCGCAGAGGGTACTGCCTCTGCCATGCAGGAGGCCGCCAACGCGGTTGAAGCTCTTAAACACCAGTCGTCTGCCCTTACGGAGCTGATCGCTGAGCTGGATAAGGCCTAACAGCAGGACGTCGTTCGCAACCATATACGTAAAGAGGCGCGCACCCACGGGGGCGCGCCTCTCTGTTTTTGTATTGCATTGCTAGCGTGCCATCAGCGCAAACACACCCCACCCCAAATATTCGCGCGTGTAGGACACATAGCGCCGAGGCTCCACGGTCAACCGCGCGCGCACATCCGCGGCAAGATCATCATCAGGGTTCGCTTCAAGCCATTGCCGCATGGTAAGCCATTTGGCTGCCTCATACCTGTCCCAGCCATCCTGATTTGCCAGAACCATTTCCACAACATCGTAGCCAAGTTGACCAAATGATCCGGTGAGTTCTGGCAGGGTAAGAAAGTCAGCAATGGAAGTGACACCACAGCCTTTGGCAATGTCCTCCGAGGGAGGCACGCGCAACCAATACGGCTCGCCAACAAGTATGATCCCACCACTGCAAAGACTTTTTGCCAGCAGATCAATGGTGCCAGCAACGCCCCCTCCTATCCAGGTAGCCCCCACGCAAGCCGCCACATCAACCTTTTCAGCAGCAACGTAGCCCGCTGCATCAGCATGGATGAACTCCACCTGTCCGGCAACGCCCAATTCCAGCGCCCGTTGCACGGCCTGGCTGCAAAACAGGGGGCTCATGTCAATGCCAAGCCCTGTTATCCCGTGATCTCGCGCCCAGGTGCAGAGCATCTCACCCGAACCGCTGCCAAGATCAAGTATGCGGGCACCCTGCTTGAGCCGCAATGCCGCGCCGAGTGTGGCAAGCTTTTCGGACGTATACGGATTATGGATACGGTGTTCACTTTCTGTAATGGTGAAAATACGTGGAATGTCCAACATCATAGTCTCCTATTGCAACTGATTGTGTGCAAACACACAGTATGCGGAGCGTAGAAGGAATGCATTCCACTTTTTGTTTCAGAAGCAATAAAGCACCTATACTGTTTTGGGGCGGGCATAAAAAAGGGCGCACACCCGTTGAGTGTACGCCCTGTCAGGTCATTAGACTATTTTACTACAGGCCGTAGGCCCTGGCGAGCAGTTCCGCCGTATGCAGCACGCGGATATGCGCCCCCTTGCGGGCCATGCCGTCCACAATCTGCATCTTGCAGGCAGAGCAGCCCGTAGCCACAACATCGGCCCCGGTTGCCGCAATGTCGCTGATCTTGTCCGCCAGAATCTGCATGGAAAGGTCATAGTGCGTAGCACTGAAGGTTCCTGCACAGCCACAGCACACGTCTGGTCGGGCCATTTCCTTGAACCGCAGGCCAGGTATGGAACGGATCAGGTTACGCGGCTGGCGCGACACCCCCATGCCACGTACAAGATGACAGGCATCGTGATAGGTCGCCGTTAACGGCACGGGGGTGGTGTAATCCTCTGGGCCAATATTCTGTAAAAATTCTGTAAAATCATAGACTTTTTCAGAAATGCCCTCCCATGCTTTATGGGCGGCATCTTTCTCCAGCACGCTCTTGTATTCCCGCTTGAGGGCAGAACCACAGGTTGCACAGCCGGTAATGACCGCATCGTATCCACCTGCGGAAAGGGCACTGACGTTGCTTTCAGCTAGCTTCGCCGCCCCGTCAAAATCGCCGGACGAAAACAGCGGAGTGCCACAGCACTGGAGCTTTTCAGGAATATGCACCTCAACCCCATTGGCAACAAGCACGTCTATCAGGGCTTTGCCCGCATCAACGTACACGTAGCTGAGCATACAACCGGGAAAAAGAGCCACGCGCGCTCGAGTGGGGCCTGTAGGCTTGCTTACGGCAGGCACAACCGCGCGCAGAGGTTTTGCCGCCAGTTCTGGGATCACGCGACGCAGATTAAGGCCTGCGGCGGGGATGGGCAAACGCGCAACCTTGCCGGGGCCGTCCTCCCGCTGGCGGAACAAAACCGACTGAAACACCTTGCCGTGCGACATTGCCATGTCAAACAGCCGCCCGCTGCCAATGGCCTTAAAGGCTAGTTGCTTGGCAACGGGCAGTTTGCCCTGCTCCTGCATATAGCGGCGCAATGACAGAATCAATTCTGTGGTGTCCACACCAGAAGGACAAATGGATTTGCACCGCATACACAAGGTACAACGGGCAGCCAGTTCCATCAGCTCCGGCGTTGGTGCAACGGTTCCGTCTGCAAGTGACCGCAAAAGGAAGAGTTTACCACGCGAGGAATTGGATTCCTCCCCGGTTTTTCCATACAGCGGGCAGATGGTCAGGCATTGCCCGCAACGGGTGCATTTGAGCGCGGCGGCTTTAAGTTGGTCCAGAGGCTTGCTCATGCATTGCCTCCAAAAATACAGCCGGGATTAAAGATATTGTTGGGGTCAAGGGCCTTTTTGATGGCCCGCATGGCCCCAACCTGCGCCTCGCCCAGCTGGGCCACAATATAGGGGCTTTTTTCGCGTCCAACGCCGTGCTCGGCAGAAACGGTGCCGCCCATCTTGATAATTTCGTGATGAAATTCGGAACGGGCCTTGGCGGCAGTTTTCTTTTCTTCATCCGAGTTGAAAAAGAAATGCGGATGTATGTTGCCATCGCCAGCATGCCCCTGGCAGCTCACCTTGATGCCGTGCTTTTTACCCACTTCAAACAGGGTATGCACAGCCTGGGCCAGTTTGTTGATGGGCACCGCCGGGTCGCCGCCCAGCCGCCCCTTGGCGACTCGCGCCAGCGCTGGCAAACCAGAGCGCCGAGCCACCCAGAGCTGCTCCGCTTCTTCTGCGGTTTCAGCCACATGAAAATCAATCATGCCCAACTGTTCGCACACACGCCGGATCACGTCCGCCTGCGGCTTGAGAGTCGAAACGTCGCCGTCCACCTCAATAAGCAGCATGGCTCCCGCGTTTACGGGCAGGCCCGCGTGGGTATAATCCTCCACCGCGCGGATCAGGGTCTGCTCCTGAAATTCCATGATGGACGGCACAACACCGCTGGTCATGATTGCAGAAACCGCCTTGGCGGCGTTTTCAATTTCGGCAAAGGCCACACGAATGGCCCTTTTGGCCTGCGGCAGTGGGATAAGTTTGAGCGTGATCTCGGTGATGATCCCCAGTGTACCCTCAGAGCCGGTAAATAGCTGCGTCAGGTTATAGCCGGTCACATCCTTGATGCACTTGCCCCCGGCCCGGATAATCTCGCCCGACGCAAGCACTACCTGCATGCCTGTCACATAGCTCTTTGTGGTGCCGTACTTGACGCATTGCAAGCCACCGGCATCAGTAGCAACATTGCCGCCGATGGATGAAAACGTAAAACTTGCGGGATCAGGGGGATACATGAGCCCGTGTACTGCCGCCGCCTTTTTGATGTCTGCGGTGATTGCCCCAGCCCCCACAACAGCGGTGAGTGTTTCTGGATCAATCACAATACTGCTCATGTGCTGCATGGAAATGATAATGGAATAATCGCTTTCGGGGATGGCGTTAACACTCAGGCCGCTGCCCTGAGAGCGCGGCACAATGCTGATGCCATTTTTATTGCAGAAGGCAACGATCTTGGAGACCTCTTCAGCCGTTGATGGAAAAACCACCAGCATGGGGATATACGGCGAAGGGGCTGCCCCCCCCGCATTGTACGTGTAGCAGACAAGATCAGCCGGGCCACTGAGCACGTTTTTTTCACCGACAAAACCGGCAATGGCAGCACAAACATCATCTTTGGACAACATATACGACCCCTGAATTTTATTACTATTACGATATATTTTGGGCACGCCTTTTTGATTGCTGGTGTTCAATAAAACTGCGGCAGGCAAAGACCCTCACTGAACAGCAAGTAACTATAAATATTCTACTTATGTTTGCGAAGCTGCCATGCGCCTTCAACCTGTCAGCATATGTAAGCAGTTTTTATGCCATGAATCCGTGGCACTAT
>QKDT01000266.1 GCA_003251995.1 Desulfovibrio desulfuricans | reverse complement strand
ACTGACTACCGAGCAGACTGCCTAGTATAGATATCCGCCCTGCGCGATTTTTTGTAAAGATACATACAGCAAAATTTGGCACGTAGCGCCTCTGGCGCGCCACGTAGGTGGCTGCAAAAAGGGCCAATTTAGCAAAACAGCCCCTGCAAAAAAAACCTTAGTAGGTCAGTGTTTCGGGCAACACGCAAAAATCCGCAGGCCCGCCTTTTTCTAGTCGTCCCGCCCCGCACCCCAACATATTCAAGGCAGCAGCGCCGTTAACCGTCAGCATGCGCACCAGAGCTTCGGGCGGCACATCCATGGTTTCACGCAGCCATACCGCCTCTTTGCGCACATCCAGATCGCGGTTGGAGGTCAGCCCGTCTGTACCAAGACACAGCAAGGCCCCGCTTTCCATCAATTCACGCACAGGTGGTACGCCAACACCAATATTGCGGTTTGAACGCGGGCAAAGGCACAAAGCTGCACCGCTGGCTGCCAGCACCTCCACCTCTTGCGCGTCAAGCTGCGCCCCGTGTACAGCCAGGGTGCCAGGGCCAAGCAAGCCCAGCTTGACGGCATAGGCCAAAGGCCGCAGCCCTGGCGCGCTCCAGTCTGGCGGCAGCACCACGCCTGCGTACAGATCGTGCAAAGGCCCGTCGCCGGTGGTCAGCAACTGCGTTTCTTCAGGTGACTCTGCAAGGTGGAAGGAAAATACACGCCCCATGCGCGAACAATCTTTACGAGCTGCGCTAAGGATTTCAGGCCCGGTAGAATACAGGCCGTGCCCGCCTGGTGCGCAACGGGCCATCAAAAAGGGATCGTCCGCCACGGCTTGACGGCACCGTGGGGGCCATGGGCGTTCACTGTCGGCAAATGGAGCGCCAAAGCCAAACCATTCGCAAAAGTGGCTTGCGGTCAGCCCGGCCTCATTGCAGGCCGTGTCAGCCAGAACCGTGCCGCCGGGCAAAGAACCTGTTATATTACCTACATACAGTGTGCCGCAAAGGGCCAGGGAGGCGCAGGCGCTTTCTATGGCATCGGCCTGTGGGGCCGCGCCAAGCAGGGGAATGAGGCTTTGCAGCCATGTGGTAAATCCCCGTCCCCACCGGGTTTTTTCTGCAAGGTGCGAAAGCTCAAGATGGGTGTGCGCGTTAACGCAGGCCGGGGCAAGGCACACTGGCCCTACATCACGCACCAATGCTCCTGCGGGCAGGCTGGCCTGCGACCACGGCAACACATCTTCCACCAGCCCGTTGCGCACCAGCAGCACGCCGTTATCGATCTTTTTCAGCGGGGCAAAAAGGCGGGCGGCCCGTGCGGGGCCTTCGCCGCCAAGCGTCAGAATGCTCTTGGCCCTGATGGCAAGCAACGGATCTGACACGTCGTCGGACGCGGGTGATTCCGTGGTTTCCGGGTTCATGGGACCTCCGCCGTCAACGGCTTCTGCGGGCAAATTGCCCGCCGGACACATAGAACGTGTTTTCCACAATAAACAGCGCGCGCGGATCAATGCTGAACACCAGATTTTCAAGCCGCTTGAGCGCCACGTTGTTGGTGACGGTGAGCAGAATTTCGCGGTCTGAGCCGGAATAAGCCCCCTTACCGCGTACAAGCGTAGCGCCAAAGCGTTCTGTTACCAAAATGGCCTCGCTGATTTCTTCACCATGGTCAGAAATAATCATGACAAGCTTGCGCCGGTTAAACAAACCAAGCACATACTCAAGCGTGCTGGCAGAAATAAACATCATCAGCATGGAGGCCACAATAAGATCCAGCTCCATCTGCGCGGCTGCCGTAAGAAACAACAGGCAGTTGAACATAAAGTTAAACTGCCCGATGGGAACATTCCAGCGTTCTTTGAGCAGCACGGCAACCACATCAGTGCCGCCGCTGCTGCCCAGGGTGCGTAGCATGATGCCGCAGGCCGCCCCGTGCAGCACACCACCCACCACCGTGGCATAAATTTCGTTGGAAATGGGGATGCTGAAGGTAATAAAAAAACTGCACAGCGTCGTGCATACCGTACCATAAGCAGTATAGAGCAAAAAACGTTTGCCCACGCAAAACCAGCCCAGGACGTATACGGGCACGCACAGCAAGGAGTACCAGACAAGCGGCGTCAGCGAGCCTGTCCAGTAATTGACCAGCAAGGACACACCCATGACCCCGCCGGAAAGGAAGCCGTGGGGCGCCGCCACGCTTTGGATACAAATAGCCATAAGAACCGAACCCAGCGTAAGCCAGAGCAGGTTCCAGACCACAGACTGGGCCAGTGTGTTATTGTACGATTGCAGTTTCATGGGCTTAGATTACAACAGTCCCCAGATCATCTTCAAGGCCACAAGTATCAAAAAACAGGCAAAACCCTTCTTGAGTTTGGCGGCTGGCAGCGAATGCGAAAGCCTGACGCCAAGGGGAGCGGTCAAAAAACTTGCGGATGCAATGCCGATCAGCGCCCACAGGTTCACAAAGCCAAGCGACATGGCGGGCAGATCTGGCCTTCCCCAGCCGCCAACAATAAAGCCCAGCGTGCCCGCAACAGCAATGGGAAACCCAATGGCTGCAGAGGTTCCCACGGCGTGGTGCAGGGGTACGTTGCAAAAGGTCATAAAGGGTACGGAAAGCGTGCCGCCGCCAATGCCCACAAAACTGGATATCAGGCCGATCACACCGCCCACGCCAGCGGTTCCCACCGCGCCGGGCAGGTCGCGGCTTGCCGCGGGCCTGTAGTTGGAAAGCATCTGCGCCGACACAAAAAAGATAAAGCAGACAAAAAATATCTTCAGAAACATGATGGGCAAATGGGTGGCGATGAGGCCGCCGAAGAACGTACCCACCAGTATGCCGGGTGTAATGGCCTTGAAAATGTCCCAATGCACCGCGCCACGGGCATTGTGCGCCCGCGCGCTGGAGATGGATGTAACCATGATGCTGGCAAGCGATGTGCCGAGCGCCATCTGCTGCACGTATTCTGCGGGAACCCCCACAGAGGGAAAAATGGCAATCATCATGGGCACCAGCACCACACCGCCCCCTACCCCCAGAAGGCCAGCCAGAACACCGGCAACAGCACCGCAGCAAACATAGGCAACAAGCGATAAAATCATGTGGTTCTCCTCGCTGAAGATGCTTTCGGCCGCGCCACCCAATTGGCTGTATCCGTACGCGGTACGCCTACAACTAGACAATGCCCCAGCCAGCGTCAACATACTTTTTGCTTTACAAAGCGCCCAAGCGCGCCTACATTTGGTACTTATGAAGACTAACGCCCGTCTGCGCAATTTCCTATGGCAGGGCAAGCACAGTGCCCCCGGCCTTCCTGATTTTTTCGCATTTGTAGGCGTTTTTCCGTATTTCCCCGTTGTATAGCAACGGGGATTTTTTTTACCTTTTTACCACGTAACGTCATGAACACCGACAATCGCTACCACTGGCCTCACAAAGACCTGCTCGATGTCACCCAGCTAAGCGCGGAAGACACCCTGCATCTGCTGGATCTGGCTGCCAGCTTTCAGGAAATCAACAGCCGCCCTGTCAAAAAGGTGCCTACCCTCAAGGGCAAGACCGTTGTGCTGTTTTTCGTGGAAAACAGCACCCGCACCAAAACGTCTTTTGACGTTGCGGGCAAGCGCCTTTCCGCCGACACCTATTCGCTTGCCAAATCCGGCTCAAGCCTGAACAAGGGTGAAAGCCTCAAGGATACAGGCCTCACCCTGCAAGCCATGGGGCCGGATGTCATTGTCATCCGCCACCCCAGCAGCGGCGCGGCGCGCTTTCTTGCAGAGCTGCTGCCCTGCGGCATCGTCAATGGCGGTGATGGCTGGCACGCCCACCCTACCCAGGCTCTGCTCGACTGCTACAGTTTGCGGCAGGCGTGGCAAAACCGCTTTGCCGGGCGCACATTGCTGATTCTTGGCGATATTGCGCACAGCCGGGTGGCCCGTTCAAACATGCACCTGCTCACAATGCTGGGCGTCAAGGTGCGTTTGTGCGCCCCGCGCACCCTGCTGCCCGCCGGGGTTGATCACTGGCCCGTAGAAATTTACACAGACCTGGATAAAGCCGTGCGCGATGTGGATGCGGTCATGTGTCTGCGATTGCAGCTTGAACGCCAGCAGGCGGGCCTTTTGCCCGACCTAGCGGAATATTCCCGCCGTTTTTGCCTTGGCACCCGCCAGTTGGCTCTTGCCGCGCCCGAAGCCAAGGTTTTGCACCCCGGCCCCATGAACAGAGGGCTTGAAATTTCAAATGATATTGCAGACGCCCCCGCAAGCCTGGTGCTGAACCAGGTGGCTGCTGGCGTCGCCACGCGTATGGCAGTGCTGTATCTTCTTGCCACACACAACGACGGAGTACACGCATGAGCCTGTTAATAAAGAACGCACGCCACCTTGAAGCCCCGGTAGACCTGCTGGTACGGCACGGCAAAATAGTGACCATGACCCCGGCGGGTCATCACACCTACGACAGCCGCGAGGTTTTTGACGCTCACGGCCTAGTGCTGCTGCCAAGCTGCATAGATGCCCACGTACACCTGCGCGAACCGGGCTTTGAATATAAAGAAGACATCGCCTCCGGTCTTGAGGCCGCAGCCAGGGGCGGCTTTGGTGCAGTCATGTGCATGGCTAACACCAAGCCCGTCAACGATTCTGCCAGCATCACGCGGGCCATGCTCGACAGCGCCCGCAAAAGTCATCCGCAAGGCCCCCGCCTGCACCCCATTGCCGCCGCTACAGTCGGCCTCAAGGGAGAGGAAATGGCCCCCCTCGCGGAGCTTAAAGAGGCAGGCTGCGTGGCTGTTTCCAATGATGGTCGCCCGTTGGAAAACGCAGAGCTTGTGCGGCGCATCATGGAATACGGAGCAGACCTTGATCTGGTGCTCATCGACCACTGCGAAGACCCGCATCTGGCAAAGGGCTGGCGCATGCACGAAGGCGTGACCAGCGGCCTTTTGGGCGTCAAAGGGCAACCCGCCGCTGGCGAGGCCGGACAGGCCATGCGCGACATCATGCTGGCGGAATATCTCAATGTTCCTGTACACATCGCCCATGTTTCCGCAGCGCTGACCGTTGATTGCATTGCCTGGGCCAAGGCGCGCGGCATCAAGGTGACTGCCGAAACCTGCCCCCATTACCTGCTGCTGGATGAAACCGCGCTTGAAGGCTACAATACGCAGGCCAAAGTCAGCCCGCCCCTGCGCACTGTCGCCGACCGCGAGGCCTTGCGCAGCGCTGTAAAAAGCGGCATCATCGACATACTTGCCACAGACCACGCCCCCCATGCCGCCCATGAAAAAGAAGGCACCCTTGATGATGCCATGTGCGGCTTTACCGGGCTTGATCTGGCTGTCAGCCTCACATGGGGGCTGGTGGTCGAAGGCGTTCTTACCGAGGCTGACGTACACCGGCTGTGGAGCCGCCGCCCGGCAGAGATTTTCAACCTGCCCAGCAACGGATTCACCCCCGGCGATCCGGCGGATTTCTTTTTGCTTGACCCGGACGAAACATGGGTTCCCGGGCCGGATAACCTCTATTCCAAAAGCTGCAACACACCATTTTTGGGCAAAACCCTGCGTGGCAGGGTCAAGCACCACTGGTTGGACGGTATGCAGTTGTTTTGATGCCCTACGGGGATCATGACAGAGGGGGAGGGATGTACCGTATTCTGCACGATCAGGAATTGTTTCGCAGCCAGTGCCTTATAAACGGGCACTGGCGTGACGCGGCCGACAAAAGCGTTATTGAAGTAATCAACCCCGCCAACGGCAAACAGTTGGGGCTTGTGCCCAACTGCGGCGAAGCTGAAACCCGCGAGGCCATAGAGGCCGCACAGGCGGCCTTTGTTGTCTGGAGTGCACGCACGCCTCTGGAAAGGGGAGCTTTGCTGCACGCCTGGGAGCGGGCCATCGCCGACAATATTGAGGATCTGGCCCGCCTGCTGACCCTTGAAGAAGGCAAACCGCTAGCCGAGGCCAGAGCCGAAATTCTTCAGGGAGCATCGTACTTTCCCTGGTTTGCAGAAGAAGCCCGCCGCTTCAACGGCGATGTAACGCCCGTTTATCGGCACGG
>QKDT01000118.1 GCA_003251995.1 Desulfovibrio desulfuricans | reverse complement strand
GATGCTGACAGAAACGGGGCGTCTGCCCGATGCCTGCCTGGCCTGCGTTGGCGGTGGCTCCAACGCCATTGGCCTGTTTGCTGGCTTTTTGGACGATGCTGATGTGCGTCTTTTGGGCGTGGAGCCCGGCGGTCGCGGCAACAGCTATGGTCAGCATGCCGCGTCCCTCTGCCTGGGCGAACCTGGCGTCATGCATGGTTTTAATTCCTACATGATCAAGGATCCTGCAGGCGATGCGGGCGAGGTATATTCCATCTCCGCCGGGCTTGATTATCCTTCGGTGGGGCCGGAACACGCCCTGCTCAAGGATGCTGGTCGCGCCGAATATGTCAGCGTGACAGACAAGGAAGCTCTGGACGCGTTTTTCTCCCTTTCGCGGCACGAAGGCATCATTCCGGCGCTGGAATCTTCGCACGCTTTGGCCCATGCCATGAAAATGGCCCCAGCCATGCCCGTGGACAGCATCCTGCTGGTCAACCTTTCTGGTCGTGGCGACAAGGACGTGGCCCAGGTTGCCGAAATGATGCAACAGGGGCAGATATAGACGAGGCGTCTGCAATCGCCTTGATACATAGTTGCGCCGCGCTTTGGGCATGCCCTGAATGAGCGCGGCGGCAGGGCAGATTTTTTGCAGGAGGAGCGCGGGGGATGAAAGCCTTTTGGGTTTTCTCCCCCGCACTTGATTTTTTTTGTTAAATCCCCATTCTTCTTGGTATGCAGAAACCCGAATCTTCCAGCATCCCCCTTACCCCCGGCGTTTACCTGTACAAGGACGCCAAGGGCCGCATTATCTATGTGGGCAAGGCGCGCGTATTGCGCCGCCGGGTGCTTTCCTATTTTCGGCCCGAGGGCCTGCCCGCCAAAACACGGGCAATGCTCTTCCATGCCGAGAGCATTGAATATCTGACCACCACCACAGAAAAAGAAGCGCTGTTGCTGGAAGCCAGTTGCATCAAAAAGCACAGGCCCCACTACAACATCGTGCTGCGTGACGACAAGCAGTACGTCCTTTTTCGGATCAATCCCAAGCACCCCTTCCCCAGGCTGGAAATTGTGCGGCAGGCGCGGCGCGACGGCGCGCGCTATTTTGGCCCGTTCACATCCGCACTGGCTGCGCGTGAAACATGGAAGCTTATCCACAAGGCGTTTTCCCTGCGCCGCTGCACAGACAGAGCCATGAAAAACCGCGTGCGCCCGTGTTTGTATCACTTTATGGGGCAGTGCCCCGCGCCCTGCATGGGTAAGGTGACGCCGCTGGAATACAACGAAAATGTGCGCAAGGTGACGGATCTGCTCCAAGGGCGTTCTGCCGAGTTGCTTGGCGGCTTGCGCGCTGCCATGGAACAGGCCTCGGAAGCTCTGGAATTTGAAAAGGCCGCCAGCCTGCGGGATCAGATACGCGCTGTGGAAAGCACCGTGGAGCGTCAGGCGGCGGTACTGCCCGGCGGCGGCGATATGGACGTGGTTGGTCTGTTCCCTGCTGACAGGGGGCTGGCGCTGGGGCTTATTTTTGTGCGCGGCGGCGCGGTGACGGACGGGCGCGCCTTTTACTGGTCGGGTTTGACGTTTGAAGACGCGCCGGAGTTGCTGTGGTCGTTCATGGGGCAGTATTACAGTCAGGCTACGCCGCCCCCTCGCGTGCTGCTGCCCTGGATTCCCGCCGATCAGGATGAGTCGGAAGACGCGGAAAATACGGAAGGGGTCAGCCCTGTGTGCGGCACAGGCAACTCATGCAAGGCAGAAGGCGCGCATGGCACAGGAGCCAGCAGCCGGGCATATCCCGCCGGTGCCGCGACTGAAAGCGGCGCTTCAACCCGCGATGCGCTGGAACAAACCTTGGCAGACCGCCGGGGCGGCGCCGTGCGTATTGTGCCGCCGCAACATGCGGGTGATAATCAGCTCATTGACCTTGCCCAGTCCAACGCGCGGGAAGAAGCCCGCAGGCAAGAGCAGAAATCCGATCAGAATATATTGGAGCGGCTTGCCAAGGCCCTGCACTTGTCAGGCCCGCCCATGCGCATTGAATGCGTGGACGTTTCCCATACTGGAGGGCAGCAAACCCGCGTGGGCATGGTTGTTTTTGAGGACGGCAAGCCGGAGCGCTCGCAATACCGGGCCTATGCCATGCCCGACAGCGGCGACGATTACGCCACCCTGTACGCCTGGGTGGCGCGGCGCATTGAAAGTGGCCCGCCGTGGGCGGATTTGCTGCTGATAGATGGTGGGCGAGGGCAGCTTGGGGCCGTGCAGCGTGCCCTGCGCGAGGCTGGCAAGGATGACCTGTTTGCCCTTGCCGCCATTGCCAAGGCCAGGGATGAGGAGGGCCATGCCGACCGCCGCGCTGGCAATGTGGCTGACAGAATTTTTGTGCCCAACCGGGCAAATCCCTTGCCTCTGCGCGAAGGGGGGCCGGAGCTGCTCTTTTTGCAAAACGTGCGCGACAACACCCACCGTTTTGCCATAGGGCGACACCGGCGTGCGCGGCAGGGTGCGGCTTTGTCTGGCGAGCTGATGCGTCTGCCGGGTATTGGCCCCGCTACGGCGCGGTTGTTGTGGGACCATTTTGGCAGTGTGGATGCCATGCGGGCCGCAGGGGTGGAGGATTTGTGCAAAATCCCCGGTATCGGCCCCGCCAAGGCGGCCTTGCTGCGCGAAAAGCTGCGCGGTCTGGACTGATCCGATCTGCACGGATTTTTTGCGCTCGCACGGCGATATTACCAATACTGAGGGCGCAAAAACCGCCAGGCTCTGTTTGCCAGCAATCAAAAAAGCCCCTTTCGGGGCTTTTTGCATATATGAAACTGGCTGCGCTGTGGCGATTTGGTTATTTGCCCCAAAGCAGCATCAGGGGATGCGCGACCTTGAGTTCTTCAAGGGGAATATCCACCTTCTGTGCGCCCGCCATGCCAGGGGCTACCTGAAATGGCTGAAAATTGATGCGGATGCCAGATGGAATCAGGGTCAGGCTGGCGAAGTTTTCCGGCACGGGGTTGAGGCCCGTACGCAGAAATTGCTCTTGCCGCATGCCGCCCAATCGCTGGATTAGCTGCTTTCGCGACCATGCGGACATGAGGGCGAGGGCGGCATCCGGGTCTTCAAAAATATCTACCAGGCCAAGGCGCTGCCCGGTCAGCAGGCTGTAGTTCAAGGTCATGATATCCAGGTTGCCCTGCGAACCGCCCGCGTATGTCCAGACTTCAAACGTGATGCTCAGCGCATTGTCGGAAGGATGGCTGACGGAATAGGAACACCACAGTTCGGGAACGGGGATTGGTTCATCCGGGTAAAGCTCTGGCGAGTTAAAGGTCGCGTCAAAGGCGTTGGCAATGCCAGAGGCCCATTCGCGGATATTGGCGTCAATGGCGCGAATACCCACAGAGGGATAGCTGATGTTGATATCCGGCTTGTTTTCCCGGTTTATCCGCACAAGTTGATGCTCAATAATGCCGGGACGGCGAGAACCGGAAATAATGACCTCTGCCGCCTTTTTATCGGCCTTTTCTATCATTTCCGACGAGGGCGTGGCGTCTGCCACCACCGCGGCATTGGTGTCGCCCGCAGATGCGGGGGAGAGGTCGGAGCTGGCGCGCTCCGGATTCTGCTTTTGGGGCGTCTGGTCGGGCTTTGCCGACAGTTCAGAATTTGCCGCAGGCCCAGCCGCAGCGTCAGCCAGAGGTTTGGCTGGGCTGGCGCTTGATGCAGCGGCTGCCGCTCCACGCGGAGCAGCGTCCTCAGTGGGGTCTGCGGCGGCTAGCAGCATTGGAACCGCTTGCGTGGCCTCCTGACGGGCCGGAACTGTCTTTATGCCCCTGACGGGAGTTTCAGCTTGCAGCGATACCGCAGCCTGCATTTCGGGCAGGTGTGCGGCAACGGCGGCCTGCGTGCATACCAGCAGCGGCAGGAGCAGAAAAAATACAAAGCGGGGCATATACATCCAGTTTCAGCAGCCCATAAGGGCAGACGGGGTTAGCGGCAAAACCCGCATGTGTCCGCAAGGGGTCACATGCGGGCGAAAAATACAACAGCGTTATACCTTGAACCCTTCACGCAGGCGCAATACGCCACGCCAATTTCTGAGCAGCAGCACTGCCGCCAAAACCAGATACACCTGCGCAAAGAAATAATGCAGCCGTAGCGGGTCGTGCGCAAGCCCCAGAAGGGCCTCAATCTGCGTGTCGTACAGCGGCGACAGTAACTGGGCTACAAACAGCACGAGCAGCCACAGAGCTTCGCGCACCTGCAGGCGCATATCCACCAGCAGAGCCACTGCAAACAGTGATTGTCCGGCGGTCAGTAGTATTTCCTGAAACTGGTGAGTGTCAAGGTTAATTGAGGGCGAAAGTGAACCAAATGAGGCGGCGTAGACGCCGGGGATCATGCCCACAAGCAGGGTCCACTGATTGAGCTTGGATGAAAGCAGACTGCCAAGGGCCAGCGAAGCGTTGCCGCGCGAGGCAAACATGAGGGCGATGATAAATTCGGGCGATTCGGACGCGATGGGAGCAAGCCATTGTACCAGCAAAAATTCGTTGATGCCAAGCAGTTTGCCGCTGGCGACCAGGCTTTCGCTGAAGGGCTCTGCGTTGCACAAAATAACAAGCGCCGCATAAATGAAAATAAGAATGACACTGCGAAGCCGCACTTTTTTGGCAAATTGAGCCAGCAGGGCGGCGGGGCCTTCGGGTTCTTCCTCCTCCACGGGTCTGCGGGCAATGATGCAGATGTACCAGATATAGATGCCCAGCAGTACCAGCCCGTCAACCCAGGTCAGCGAACCTTTAAGCGGAATAAAGAGCGCGTAGATGGTGGCAAGGCCGAGAAAAAGCACGTCTGTACGCTTGTCATCGGGCAGGGTCACGCCGGAATGGAATTTTTTGGCAAAAACCAGCACGATGGCTGACCAGCCCACGCCAATCAGCAGCCTGTTGGCCCCAGTCATATTGGCTATGGCGTAGTGGGAGTAAGTGCTTTCGGGGTGCTGGCCCGCCATCCAGGTAAAATACATGTCCACGGCATACTCGGGCAGCACGGCAATAAAGGCCACAACAGCCACTGCCACGGCCTGCGGAATATCCATCTGAGCGACCTCGCACGCCCACGTGAGCAGAAATGATGCTCCCAGAATTGCCATGCCCGAAAGCAGAACCACCACCAGCGGTGAAACATCGGGGTGCAGAAAACGCACTCCAATGCCGGGCAGGGTCATGCCTACAGCCACTATATAAGGGCGAAACGAGCGTACTGTCATGTTACTCTCCTTAAAAATAAAAAAAGACCTTGGCGCTGTAACGCCAAGGTCTCACTAATCGGCTATACCGACGGCGACACCAGGCTTTGGGCCATGCTGTTGATGTCGCCAGGGTTTCAAGAACCCAGTTACTCCCCTTGAGCCCTTAATTTAGACGTTGCCCACGGGGGTGTCAATGTTTTTACCCGGCCCGAATGCCATTACCCGGCAACATCCGGGTTGCGTGCTGGGTTGATGGATATGTGCTACGGGTGGCTGCAAGACAGGCAGCACTTGCCAGTATGGGGGCCTGCGGCTAAAGTGGATAAGAATTTGTGCCGGTTTTGCCGGTCAGCCTAGGAGTTTTTTGTGAATATTACTTGCCCGCGTTGCGGTTTTAGCCGCGAGTTACCCGCCGACCGTCTGCCTTCCAAGGCAGTTATCGCTACATGCCCGCACTGCGCCTGTCGGTTCCGCCTGGTTCCTGGTGTTGGTGTTATGGACGTGCTGTCCGAGCCGGAAATCCCGGTTGAAGACGCTGCGTACAACGGTGATTCGCCAGAGGCTTCTGATCTGCAATCTGTCCGCATGGGTGAGCAACCGCAGGGGCGGGGAGCCTGGCAGTCGGGTGAAGATGATCCTTTGCCGCCCGGGGCCATTGTTCCTGGACGTTCCGTCCAGCAATCTCAGCCCGATAGCGAGCCAAATGAGGCGCAGGACACACGGCGAACGACCGTGAAAAAGCCGCAGTTCGGCAATAAAAATACGCAGAACGAAACCGAAGAAAAAAATATCGGCAATCTTTGGGGATTGCTGGGTGGTAAAAATATCTTTGGGTCGCGTGACGACGACAGCCCGGAAAAACGCCACGGC
>QKDT01000355.1 GCA_003251995.1 Desulfovibrio desulfuricans | reverse complement strand
GGGTGGCAGGGCGGCAAGCTGTTCCAGTCTGTGAGCGGCGTCGCCGGCCTCGTAGCGGCAGTGTGGCATGTCGTTGCTTTTGGCATTGACTGCGGCAAGCTGCACAGCCCGTGCGTCCTGTTCCAGCCCCAGCAGGGCAGAGTACCCCCGCGCCAGCAAAAGCCCCGGCGCTCCAACGCCACAATAAAGGTCGAGCAGGCCGCGGGAAGATGTGCCAATGTCCGCAGCATCAGTTGTCGAGGGGGTGAGCATGGATTGAGCTGCGTGGGCAAGGGCTTGCGCCCCACCGGTGTTCACCTGAAAAAATGATGCGGCGTCAAGGGCAAAGCCCATGCCCGCCAGCGGCTGAAACATCCGAGCGGCGGCAGGATTTTCAAGCCCGCCCGCATCAAGGGTTTGCGACCGTTTTTCACCAAAAGCATAGGCATCTGCGGTGGAGCGCTCCTCGTGAATAAAGGCCGCCAGTTGCGGAAAGGTCGCCAAGACCTCACGCCCGAGCAACCGTACTGCCGACCGTTGCTCCTCGTTAGCCGGGCTGGTGATGCATACGGCCCACCAGCGGGGGGTGCGCATGTCTGCTGCCAGGCCGCGTCGCAAAATAAAAAATCTCCAAAAGCCACTCACAGCAAGCTCTGGCCCAAAGGTAGCATGATCTCGCGCCGAGCGGCGATGGGCATCGCTACGGCGGCCCCTGTTACGGTTTTGATTCCGGGCCTGGTTGCGGTCATAGCCGCGATTGTTGTTGGCAGTGGCGCTGGCTGGGGTGCCTTGTCTGAGGTCTGGCGCAGTGTACGGGGGCAGGCCGGTTTCTGCTACCAGCTTGCCCACCAGGCTGACAATGTGCAGCGCCTCGGGCGGGAGGAGTGCGCAGTGCGGCACATCAACAATATCTCTGCCATTGCGGCGGCGCAGGCCCAGTTTCAATACGCTGTCCGCATCCTGCCCAAAGGCAAATTCCATTTTGTTGCGAAACCGCGTTAGCGCTGGGGATGCCGTTACTGCCGGAAGCATGGTTTCGAGCTGGTCGCGGTCAAAGCCGCCAATGCGCGCAAGAGGGTCCAGCACAAGCGCGCGCTTCCAATAAAGTTGCTGCGCGTAGGGCATGGCTTGCAAAGGGCAGCCGCCGCATTCGGCATGGTGCGGGCATATGGGGCTGACGGCATTTGGCGCTTCTTTCAGCAGGGCAGTAACCTGGGCTTCTATAAAGGAAGACTTGCGCCGCAGCACCCGAGCCTGCACCCGCTGCCCTGGCAGGGCGTTTTCTACAAAGACAACCGTACCGCGTGTGGTTTGCCCCTCGGCAGGGGCAAGGCGTGCGATGCCGCGTCCGTCGTGTGAAAGTGCGGTAATGTCGAGGGTGAGTTGCGTTTGGGCTGCGTTCATGGAAAACACAGATAGCAGCAGGTATGCGGCTGTGCAAGGGCTGGGTCGTGGCGGTGGCAAGAAAACCGTTGCTCATGGGTATGAAGTTGTGTATTCTCGCCACTCGCGCAAGTCGCGGACTGTTTAGCGAGTTTTGCAAAAAAAATCTGCAAAACACGCTTGACATTTGTCGGCCTGTGGGGCAAATATGCCTTTCTCTTTTTGGAGGTTGATATGTACGCGATTATCGAGACCGGCGGAAAACAGT
This sequence comes from Desulfovibrio desulfuricans, assembly GCA_003251995.1. Taxonomy (GTDB): domain Bacteria; phylum Desulfobacterota; class Desulfovibrionia; order Desulfovibrionales; family Desulfovibrionaceae; genus Desulfovibrio; species Desulfovibrio desulfuricans_B. The sequence continues at coordinate 4,494 of QKDT01000355.1, read as the reverse complement.
ACCGCGTCGAAGAAGGTTCTAAAATAGTTGTGGAAAAGCTTGCGGTTCAGGCCGGAAGCGAAATTTCCCTGGACAAGGTGCTGATGGTTGGCGGCGCTGAATGCAAAGTTGGCGCTCCCTATCTTGCCGGGGCCGCTGTTATGGCGGAAGTGGTGGATCACGGGCGCGGACCCAAGATCAAGGTGTTCAAGCGCTGGCGTCGCAATGACTCGCGCAAGCTGCGCGGGCATCGCCAGGATTTCACCACCATTCGCGTTAAGAGCATCAACGCCTAGAGCCCGGCTTTAGCCGAGGTTCAGCAGGTCGAGGGCATGGCCTGTTACTATTGCTCCGCAGTCATGCCGGGGCGCGTTGAACGATATTTATTTTGCCCCGCCGGTCCCATAGGGTCGGCGCCCCAGGGAGGCTACCATGGCACATAAGAAAGCAGGCGGCTCTTCGCGCAACGGCCGCGACAGTGAAGGCCAACGCCGCGGCGTAAAGCGTTTTGGCGGTCAGAGCGTTCTGGCTGGCAATATTCTGGTGCGTCAGCTCGGCACCACCGTTTACCCCGGTGTGAACGTGGGCATGGGCAGGGATTTTACCCTGTTCGCTAAAGTGGCCGGCGTTGTGCGCTTTGAGAAGTATATCCGCAAGCGTCGCGTCCACACGCGGGTGCATGTGGAGGCGGCCGCCGACTAAGCGGCCGCGTGGAATTTGCCGATGAGGGAAGGGGCCGCGAGGCTTCTTCCCTTTCGGTGTTTGTGCTGGGGTATGTGTGGCCCTGACGCCACAAACCGAAAAAGCAGTCAGCAAGTGGCAAACGGGCGTTTGCGTGTGCGCTGGTGTGCGCTGCTGCGTAGATGCACAGCTTTTCGGAACGGCAGCCCCTTATAATAAACGGCAAGCGCCCCCTTGTGTTGGCGCTGCCGCGCGGACTGACCGCAAGGATATCCCATGCGATTTGTAGATGAAGCTCGAATTCAGGTGCGCGCCGGTAAGGGCGGGCACGGTTGCCTTTCCTTCCGGCGCGAAAAGTTTGTGCCGCGCGGTGGGCCAGACGGCGGCAACGGCGGTGACGGCGGCTCGGTTCTTTTGAAGGCCGATGGTCGTCTGCTGTCTCTTTATGACTTTCGCCTCAAGCGTCTTTACGAGGCCCGTAACGGTCGCCCCGGCGAAGGCAGCCAGTGCGATGGCAAAAAGGGTGAAGACATGGTGCTGCACCTGCCGGTGGGCACACTTGTTTTTGTTGAAGGCCCGGATGGCGAAGAGCTGCTGGCAGACCTGAGCGACCCGGATACGGAAGTGATGGTTGCGCGCGGTGGTCGCGGCGGCAAGGGCAACGAGCACTTCAAGTCTTCCACCATGCGCGCCCCGCGCTTTTGCCAGCCTGGTGAACCGGGTGAGGAAAAGAACCTGCGTCTTGAGCTGAAAATTTTGGCGGACGCAGGCCTGCTTGGCTTGCCCAATGCGGGCAAATCCACCTTTATTTCGCAGGTATCGGCGGCGCGTCCCAAGATTGCGGCCTATCCCTTTACCACGCTTACGCCCAACCTTGGCGTTATGATTGACGAGGTTGACCCCGACAGGCGCATGGTCATTGCCGACATCCCCGGCCTCATTGAAGGCGCGCACGAAGGCCAGGGCCTTGGGCTGCGTTTCCTCAAGCATGTGGAGCGCACGCGCTTTCTTGTGCATATTCTGAGTGTTGAGGATGTGGGCGAGGATGACCCCTGGGCCGGCTTTAACCTCATCAATGAAGAATTGTGCCGTTTTGATGCGGAGCTTGGCGAACGCCAGCAGATCGAGGTGGTCAACAAGATCGACCTCATCAGCCCCGAGCGCCTGCAAGAGCTGAAAGACCGCGCCAAGGCCGATGGTCGCAACATCTTCTTTATTTCGGCTCGGGACAATATCGACCTTGAACCGCTGGTGGAAGAGTTGTGGAACATGCGCGACGCAACCGCCAGCCACGCCCCCATTCTGCACTTTGCAGATACGGACGGAGATGAGGAAGAAGATTTCCCCGAAATCGAAGTGATCTATACCCGCGAATAGCGGTTTGTGGAGCATGTATGACAGCGCCGACGGAAGATTGGCGGCAGGAACGCGCCCGGGTGCTTGCCCAGGCGCGGGTGGTGGTTGTCAAGGTTGGCAGCGCCGTTCTGACCGATGCCAACGGCCTGAGTATACCTGTGCTGGAAAATCTGGCAGGGCAACTAGCTCGGCTGCGCAATCTATTGCCAGAGGGTGATGCCGCCGGGGCGCATCCGCGTCGTCTCGTGCTTGTGTCTTCCGGCGCGGTGGCTGCTGGCAGGGCCGCTCTTGCCACACGCGGACATGCGGTGGAAACCACAGGCCTGGCAGCTCGTCAGGCCGCAGCCGCTGTGGGCCAGGGCCAGCTCATGCAGAGCTGGGACAAGGTTTTTTTGGCCCATCGCATGCCCACGGCTCAGGTGCTGCTGACCCGCGACGATCTGCGCGCGCGCCAGCGGTTCCTCAATGCCCGCAATACCTTTGCAGAATTGCTGGAATGGGGCGTGCTGCCCATCGTCAACGAAAACGACACCGTGTCCATCAGCGAACTCAAGTTCGGCGACAACGATTGCCTTGCAAGCCTTCTGGTCAACCTCACCGGGGCGGATCTGTTTATCAATCTCACTTCGGCTTCCGGCGTGCTGGCTGCCGACCCGCAGAAAAATCCTGACGCCCCCATCATGGATCATATCGATGATGTGGCGGCGCTGGATCTGGGCCAGCTTTGCGGCGGCAAAACCTCTGTGGGTACAGGCGGCATGTATTCCAAGCTGCTGGCTGCGCGCCGTGCCGCGCAGATTGGCGTGCCTACAATGATTTTGCCAGGGCGGGAGCCGCAAATCATCACGCGAGCCTTTGCCGCCTGCGGTGTGTGCCCATCCCCTGAGGGGCATGATCCATTTACTGGCGGCACCTGGGTTTGCCCCGCGCGCCATGCCATCCCGCGCCGCAAGTTCTGGCTGGCCTATCAGTCAGACCCGGCGGGCAGCGTGCATGTGGATGCTGGCGCAGCCAAAGCCTTGTTGCACAAAGGCGGCAGCCTGCTGCCGGGCGGCGTGTTTCGCGTTGAGGGCAGCTTTCAGCAGGGTGGGCTTGTGCGTGTGCTGCACGAGGGCCAAAGCCTTGGCGTAGGTCTTTCAAACTACAGCGTGTCAGACCTGAAAAAAATCATGGGGCTGAAGCGGCACGAAGTTGCCGCCATCCTTGGCGATGCGCACTACCCCGAAGTGATCCACAGGGATAACCTGCTGCTGGACGCGGCTGTATAGAAATAAAAAGGCCGGATTTTAGTCTGCCCCCTCTGCGAGGAGGGCCGAACAAACAGGCATGGCAAATACATAATCGACCAGTTTTTTCCGCCATTTTTACGGAAAGAGCTGGTCGATTTTTTTATGCCCGCAAAAAATTGCTCAGGCGTGGGTACGGGATTTTTTGAACCGGATGATGACTTCGTGCAGCTCCTGCCGCGAAAAGCCCATCACCGCAGGCATGCAGATGCACAAGGCCCCGACAGCGGCTGTGTAGATAACGCCCGATGTAAGAAAGCGCGGCAAGGAATCCAGATCGCCAATGCCAAGATAGAGCGTGAGATAGCGGCAGCCAAAGGCCAGCAGCAACAGCACGATGAGGCTCCATACCTGATGGGCTATGTTGCGCCAGAAGCGCAGCGGGATAAAGCGGGAGGCCAGCCACAGATACACATTGACCGTGATGATCTGCACGCACACCGTTTTGATCGCAAGGCCAACGGCCCCAAGGCCCAATCCCATATATTCCGGCGGCGCAAGCAGAAACCATGCTGTGCTGAAACCGTAAATGCACTCCAGCGCCGCCATATTGCGCAGCACCTTGGTACGGCCTGTGGCGTGAAAGACCGAACCCGCCAGTTGCCCGTAGGCCTGGTGTAAGGGGTAGAGCGCCATGATCTGCACGGGCAATGTGGCTGCGGCAAACTGCGCACCGCCAAAAAAGTTTACCAGGGCCGAGCCTTCCGCCAGGGTAAAACAAGAAAAATAGGCCGCCACTACATAGAGCAGCGGCGCAAAGCGCGTGAGCAGCCGCCCCATGGCCTCTCGGTCGTTGTTGCCCCAGGCAATGGAGAGCTCACGCATGACCAGGGGCGTCATGGCTGAGACAAAAAGAAAACAGGCCATACTGACTTTTTGTGAAAGGGCAAAAAAGCCCTGTTCCACGCTGCCGTCAAACCATTGCAGGAGCCAGCGTTCTGCCGAAAGCAGCAGGAACGAAAGCAGTGCCTGCACAAAAAGCGGATGGCTGTAATTAAAAAATTCCAGCCCATAGGCACGTTTTTGCTCGGGGCTGAGCCGAAAATGCAGGGGAATGCCCGCCTGCTTCCAATACGTGCGTGTTACCAGCCAGTAGCCCAGGGCCGTTGCCCCCAACATAAGGTATTGCTGGGCAAAGAGGGTGTGGATATTGAGCCAGTCGGCCCAGAACATGAGCCCCAGCAGGCCGACT
>QKDT01000003.1 GCA_003251995.1 Desulfovibrio desulfuricans | reverse complement strand
AATTCGCGCCACATGGGTTCCAAGTTTTATCTCCGAAAAAAATAAATAATTATTTAAGCATATTACATACAACAACTGCGTTGTCAAACGTTGGCACGCGAATTGAAATAAGGAGGCCATTGGTATGAAACGCCCTTTTCCGGGCGTAAGGCAGAAACATTTCTAGGAGCACCAACATGCCGCAATCAAGGTCGCAGAGTATCGACGCCATAAAAAAAAGCATCAGAGACCATAACATTCAGTTTGTCCGCTTTGAACAGGCGGATCTGCACGGCGTATCACGCAGCAAAACTGTTCCTGTGAACAGTTTCATGGATTATCTCGATAATGGCTTGAACTTTTACGGCGGCCTGTTGGGCTTGGATATTCAGTCCATGGTTCCCACTGGCACAGGCTATGCCGAGGAAGTTTCGTTTGCCGACCACTGCACGGTGCCCGACCTGTCCACATTCCACGTTTTGCCCTGGGTTCCCAACACCGCCAACATCACCGTAGACCCATACTGGTACGACGGCACGCCAGCCATGGCCTCACCCCGTCTGCTGCTGAAAAAGATCATCAACGACTTTGATGAAATGGGCTACATCTGCCGCCTCGGCTACGAATTTGAATTCTATGTTTTTGACAAGAATACAAAAAAGCCCGTGTACGACGGGCAGCCCATCTTTGTCACACTCAAAAACAACTTTGACATCGACTTTACCTACGACCTCATGCGCAAGATGGAAGAGGCCGGGGTGCGCATTATCACGCAGAATTCGGAACATGGCCCCGGTCAGCAGGAGCTGAACCTTTATTACGAAGACGGCCTCTCCGCTGCTGACACGGCCTTTCTTTACAAGATGGGCACCAAGGAAATTGCCTTGCAGCACGGATACATAGCCAGTTGGATGACCAAGCCCTTTATCAATTCCAGCGCCTCCGGCTCGCACTTCCACGTCAGCCTTATTGATAAAAAAACCGGGCTTAACGCGTTTAATGATCCCGACGCGGAATTTGGCCTTACCGAACTTGCACGCAACTTCCTTGCCGGGGTGCTCAAGCACGCCAGGGCCAATACCGTGTTCACCGCGCCCACCATCAACTGCTACAAGCGCTACCGCGTCAATTCCTTTGCCCCGCACAGCGCCACCTGGGGCATGGAAAACCGCACTGTAGGCGTGCGCCTGAAAGGCTGCCGGGGCCAAAGCACGCACTTTGAAAACCGCCTTGCCTGTGGCGGCACAAACCCCTATCTGCTGGCCCTCAGCACGCTAGCTGCCGGTCTTGCTGGCATTAAGTCCAAGCCGGAACTTCCCGCCCCCATCACCGACATCGCCTACACCCGCACGGATGTTCCCCGACTGCCCTTCACCCTTGATGAGGCCGTGGAAGCGTTTGAGCAGGATACCGACCTGCACGCCGTGCTGCACCCCGAATTCATCAAGCTGGTTACCGCCGTGAAAAAATTCGAGGTAGCCATGGCCCGCGAAAAATTCCCCGATTACGGCACGGAGGCGTTCAACAACCGTGTCGATCAATGGGAATGGGACTACTACATGGAATTGCTGTAGCCCCTTCAGCGCGCACAGGGCAGAAACGCACCGCTGCCCTGTGCGCCCCACTCAACGGAGAAATTTATGCCCACTCCCATTCCTGTACTGGACCTGACCGGCAGCCCCTATGACATGGGCTTTACCCACGGCGAGGCCATGAAGTCGCTTATCCGCGATTTTGCGGACTCCGTAACCGCCGTACATCAGGCCAACAACGCCTATCTGCGCGCCGATGCGCAACAACTGCACACCTTCTGCCTGCGCAACCTGGGGTTTCTTGAAACATTCGCGCCCGATCTTGTGGAAGAAATGCACGGCATTGCCGACGGCGCGGGCGTTGATTTTAACGAAATCCTGTATCTGAACTGCTTTCTTGAGCTGGAAGATCTGCGCGCGCCATCGCTGGGCGGCAAAGCGCTGCCCAATGCCCTTTGGGGTTGCACCACCTTTAATGTGACGCAGGAGGCTGGCGCAGATGCGCACGCCTACATAGGCCAGACCTATGATATGGAAAAATATTACGAAAAATATCTCTGTATCCTGCGCATAACGCCAAAATCCGGCCCTTCATCTCTGGTGCTGACCTTTGCCGGTGTGCTTGGCCTCAATGGACTCAACAGTGCTGGCATAGGCGCTGTGATCAACAAGGTTGTGGCCACCGACGCCAGACCGGGCGTTATCTATCCCTTCATCATGCGCAAAGCCCTGATGGCAGAACGTATTGGCGATGCACTGGGCGCGGTTATCTTTTCACCCCGTGCCACAGGCATCAACTATCAGCTCGCCGGATCAGGCATAGCATTTTGCGCAGAAACCTCTGCCACCAGCTACGAACTGTTGGAGATCAACGGTGCCATCGCCCACACCAACCACTATGTTGGGGCGACAATGCGCCGGTTTGAAGCGCCCAACTGGCTCAGCCACGGTGGATCAATGGTGCGTAAACAGGTTGCAGACAAGTTTTTGCACCGCCACCACGGGGCCATTACCCCGGAGCTTCTGAAAGAACTTACTTGCGATCACACCAACTATCCTCGGTGCATCTGCGCGCACGGCTTTGACGGCGAGGCAGAAACCACCGCATTCCACACAACATTTGGCATTGTTATGGATCCAGAATCGGGCTGGTTTGAGGTTTGCCCCGGCAATCCCTGCTCCAGCGCATACACGCGTTACAGTCTGTAACAACGCTGCCCCTTGTCCAACAAAGGTCAGCCAGCAACTAAGGGCATCAGGCTATCCCCCCCAATAAGCCATATCTATTCCAACCAGACGTGAGGTACGAGATGGAAGAACAGCACGGAACAATTGATCAGGTACTGGCAGACTTTGATGCGGGGAAGCTTACGCGACGTGGTTTCCTGCGCAGCATGGCTATTCTGGGCGTAGCCAGCATGGTTGCCAACGCGGTGAGCCTTTCGCCGCTTGGCGCAGTAAAGGCTTTTGCCGCCATCAAGGGTTCAGAAGAACGCGCCTGGGAGCTGGCTAAAGCCGCTGCCGCCAAGGCCACCAAAAAAACGCTGACCCTGCTTATTCCCACAGGCTCCATCGGCAACATGACGCCCTATGCCGACAAGTGGAAAAACGAACTGGGCATCACGCTGGAGTTCATCGAAGAGCCTGACGAGGTTGTGCATACCAAGGGCATGCAGGAAGCTGTGGCAAAGACGGGGCGCTATGATGTGATGATGCCCACCGCCATGTCCTATCCCGACTGGATAGATTCCGGCGTGATCTATGACCTCACCGACTGGACAAACAAGTACAACCCCGAAATTTTCAACAAGGAATGGGGCGTGGTCTTTCCCGCCAGCCACCATGCCCAGTTGTATAACGGACGTGTTGCCGGTCTGCTGAACGACGGCGACCAGATCACCCTTCTTTGCCGCTCCGACCACCTTACCGACCCCGCAAAGGCCAAGGCCTTTGAAGACAAGTTTGGCTACAAGCTCGACGTGCCCAAGACCTGGAAAGAATACTACAATCTTGCCAAGTTCATGCACGACCCCGCCAAGGGTTTTTACGGCAGCCTTGAATACCGCTCGCCCTACTATGTAAAGTGGATGTTCATGCAGCGCCTTGTTTCCAAGGGACGGCTGTACTTTGACAAGGAAATGAACCCCACCTTCAACTCTGACGAAGGCGTGGCGGCCCTGGAAGACATGCTGGCGATGAACCAGTACCTGCACCCCGACGCTTTCAGCTTTACCTGGTCTTCCAACTACAATGCTTTTGGTCGTGGCGAAGGCTTTATGGACATCTGCTGGCCCTCTGGCTTCAAGTACGCCAAAGCGCCTTCTACCGGCCCCGCCACCACGGGCAAAATCGCCGCTACGGTCATGCCCGCCGACACCCTTGCCGACGGTTCTCTGCTGTATGCGGGCCTGTTCTGCTGGGGCTACGGCTATGCGGTTTCGCGTTACTCCGCCAACCCCGAGCTGGCATACGCCTATGCACAGTGGATGACCTCACCCACAATTTCTGCGGATGCCATCCCCTACCTTGGCGGTTATTCCGATCCCTACCGCATCAACCACATGCTTGAGCCCACGCAGCGTCTGGTGGACACCTACTCCAAAGACTATCTCCACACGCTGTATGACAACATGGTCAACACCGTGCCCGACTTCTGCCTGCCCGGTGGCTTTGAATATCAGGATGCCCTGGACAAGCAGGTGCATGCCTGCATGACCGGGGCCAAAAAGCCCAAGGAAGCTCTGGACGAGGCCGCACGCGTTTTTGACCGTATCACCCGCCGTGTGGGCCGCGAAAAGGTCAAAAAGTCGTGGCTTGCTCTGGCGAAAAACCTTGCCGATCCCATTAAAAAGGCCAGCGGCGCAGATAAGTGGTAACAAACAGCCAACAGTTTCCGGCGGCCCTCACGGGCCGCCGGTGAGGTACACCCGTGAATGATTCCATAGCTACAGATTCCCGCGCAAAAACCGGCGGCGGGCGCAAACCCGGATCAGGCGTAGGCAGAGCGCTGACCACGCCTGGACAGGTAGTTTCGCTTGTTGTGCTGGTATTGCCCTTGCTGGTGGCCCTGTACATGAGTTTTACCGACTGGACGCCCACCAGGGGTTCTCTGTTTGATGCCCCGTTTATTGGGTTTGACAACTACAGCGAACTGCTGGTGTACGATACCCGCTTTTTATACGCGGTGCTGCGCACTCTGCTCATCTCTGTCATCTGCCTGGCCCTGGAGTTCTCTTTTGGCTTGGGGTTGGCGGTGCTGTTTATGCGCGAGTTCCGGGGCAAATCATTGCTTTTTTCAGCCTTTCTTACGCCCATGATGATTTTGCCCGTGGTGGTTGGCTATATTTTTTGGATGCTGTTTCAGTCCAATGGCCCCATCAATCAGATCCTGGAGTTTATTTTTGGCGCCAAGACCTCTGTTGAGTGGTTTCGCAGTGCGCCTTTGGCGGTGACGGCAGTCATCATTACCGAAGTATGGCACTGGACGCCGCTGTTCTTTTTGATCTTGCTTTCAGGCCTCAATTCCATCCCCGAAAATCCCGTCCGCGCGGCGGTCATTTTGGGCGCAAGCCCCGGTCAGGTTTTTTGGCGTGTGGTCATGCCCATGCTCAAACCTGTTATTATTGTGGCCTTTGTCATCCGCTCCATGGAAATCATAAAGCTGTTTGATGAAGTTTTCATGCTCACACGCGGTGGGCCGGGTTCCTCCACTGAAACCATCAGTCTGTATATCTATAAGCTGGCCTTCAATGACTTTCAGCTTGCCTACGGAGCTGCGGCGGCCTTTCTTGTGCTGCTGGGATCTCTGGTACTGGTACACATGCTGTTGGCCCCTGTCCGCGACCAACTTTTGCGAGGAGGCCGCTGATGCAACGCAAACCCTTAAGCCTTGTGCAGGCCGTGCTTATGGCTATGGCCCTGGTAGTCGTGCTGTTTCCCATATTCTGGATTGTGATGACATCCATCAAGCCGCCTACGGATTGGAACGCCTCGCCCGCCATCTGGGTTCCCTCACAGCCGACGCTCATCAATTTTAAAACGCTCTTTGACCCGGATGCCCTGCGCGAATATGGCGTGGGCGGCGTGAGCCAGTCTGCCACCAAGGCCGTATTTGGATCAGTGCTTGCCAGCCTTATTTCCACCTGCATCTCTGTGATTATCGGGCTTTTTTCAGCCATCGGCATTTCACGGTACGGCAACGGCAGCAAAGCCACACCGCTGATCATCCTTTCCGGGCGCATGTTTCCGCCTGCGGCGATCGCCGTGCCTTTTGTGATCATGTTTTCGACCTTGAACCTCATCGACAGCTATTCCGGCCTGATCGCCATTTATGTGGCTGTAACGCTGCCGTTCTCCACATGGATGCTCAAAAGCTTTGTGGACGATCTGCCGCGAGAGATTGAAGAGGCTGCAATGCTTGACGGGCGCTCGCGAATTATGGCCCACCTTACAGTGACCATTCCCCTTATCAAGGGCGGGCTGTTTGCAACCACCATGTTTGTGTTCATTCTCAACTGGTCGGAATTCATGTTCGCTCTGGTACTTTCTTACAGCAACATCAGTACCATCCCCGTGCAACTGGCAAAATATGTCACAGCCACTGCGGGCACCCTCT
>QKDT01000314.1 GCA_003251995.1 Desulfovibrio desulfuricans | reverse complement strand
CATGCTGCCTTCCTTGACGAAAACGGCAAGGAACAGATCATGATCATGGGCTGCTACGGCATCGGTGTTTCCCGCGTGGCTGCTGCCGCCATCGAGCAGAACAACGACGAACACGGCATTGTGTTTCCGCCGCCGCTGGCCCCCTACGATTGCATTCTGCTGAACCTTGACCCGCGCAACGACGAGGTCAACGCCAAGGTCGAGCAGATATACGCCATGCTCAAGGATATGGGCGTGGACGTGCTGATGGACGACCGCGAAGAGCGCCCCGGCGTTAAATTCAAGGACGCGGATTTGCTGGGTATTCCCATGCAGCTCGTGGTGGGCGGCAAAGGTCTTGCCAAGGGCATTGTGGAATGCAAGGACCGCCGTAGTGGAGAAAAGGGCGAACTGCCCGCCGATGCCATGGCAGAAGCCTTTTCTGCCTGGGCCGCCAAGGTTCGCGACGGCTGGGCGCAGCAGCAGGGCTAGACCTCTGCCGCTGGCTACAAGAATACATTCTTGCCTTTTGAAATTCCTGGGTTCCGCCTCTGTGCGGGCCATTTGCGGCACCGGTGCAGCAACGGGGATTTTAGGGATGCAATACATTGATGAAGGGGCGCTGCATAAGCGCCCCTTCATCAACAACGGATGACAAAGTTTTTGGGCACACAGCCGCACGCGGAGCATCATGCAGGAATCCATACTGTCTGTCCGTGAGCTCACGGAACAGATGCGCAAAACCCTTGAGGGGCGTTTTCCCTTTGTTTGGGTGCGGGGCGAGGTGACCAACCTTACCCGCCCCGGCTCGGGGCACGTCTATTTTTCTCTCAAGGATGCGGATGCGCAGTTGCAGTGTGTGTGGTTCAGGCACATGCAGCGCCAAACCAGCCAGGGGTTTGATCCGCTGACGGGCGAGGTTTTTGACTCCCCCCGTCCATCGCCGCTGGAGCTTTTGCGCAATGGGCTGGATGTGCTGTGCGCCGGGCGCATTACCCTGTATGCCCCGCGTGGGCAATATCAGCTTGCGGTGGAGCTTGTGCAGCCAGCGGGCGAGGGCTTGTTGGCGCAGGCCTTTGAGGCCAGCAAGCGCAAGCTGGCGGCCCTGGGCTATTTCAGCCATGAGCGCAAGCGCCCCTTGCCGTATGATCCGCAACGGGTAGCCCTGATCACGTCCCCCACGGGGGCGGCTATTCACGATGTTTTGGAGCTGGCAGCCAGCCGCGGCAGCGGGGCGCGCATTCGGCTGTTCCCAGCCTTGGTGCAGGGGGCTGATGCCGCGCCTTCCATTGTGCGGGCCTTGCAAGAGGCCAACGCGCAAGGTTGGGCGCAGGTTGTGGTGCTGGTTCGCGGCGGCGGTTCGCTGGAAGACTTGTGGGCTTTTAATGAAGAAGCCGTGGCAGAAGCCGTTTTTCAGTCGCGCCTGCCGGTGCTGGCGGGCATTGGGCATGAGGTGGATGTTACCCTTGCGGACATGACAGCCGACCTGCGCGCGGCAACTCCCTCGCATGCGGCCCAACTGCTTTGGCCCGCGCGGGCCGAGCTGGTGCAAAAGGTTGACGAGGCGGAGGCGGCCCTTGTGCGCGCGACGCGGTGGCGGCTTGATACTGCTGGGCAATCTCTTGCCCAGTTTGAAAACGCCTTGCGCTGGTTTTCGCCCATGCGGCATCAGGCGCGTCTGGCAGAACAGCTTGATGGCCTGCACCGCTCATTGCACCGGGCTGCCCGGCAGTGGCTGGAGGCGACAGAATCGCAACGCGACAGGCTTGAGCGCGCCCTGCAAAACGCCTTTAGCCCTGCCCGGCTGGATGTGCTGGCAAGCAGGGTAGAGGGGCTTTCTGCCAGTTTGGGCGCTGCCATGCCACGTATGCTGACTGCGCAGGAACAACGGCTTGAGACTGCGCATCAGCGCTTGCAGGTTGCGGGGCAGGATATGCTGGCCCGCTACGGGCGCGAGCTTGAACGGTGTGAATTTGCTCTGGCTGCCGCCAACCCGCTTGCGCCGCTTAAGCGCGGCTATGCCCTTGTGCGCGGTGCGGACGGCGGCCTGTTGCGCTCTGTGGCGGCAGCCCCCGCAGGCAGTGGCATAACCGTGAGGTTGGCGGATGGAAGCCTTGCCGCCGTGGTCAGCAAGGTCATGCCCGATGCAGAGCCAGTTGCCGAACCTGATGTGGTGCCGTTTGATAAAGCCGTTGCCAAGCCAATTGAAGAAAAACAAGGACGGAAAAGCTGATGTCTGTGCTTATGCGCGCTCTGATGTCGCTGCTGGCGTGGTCTGTTGTTTTTGCTCATACTGCCGCTCTTGCTGCGCCATCTGCCGCACTATCCCCAATCCCATCCCTGGCACTTGACGCGCCGGAGTCTGTAGCTCGTGGGGATGCCTTTCCCGCACTGGCGGTCAGCGACGCGCCCACAAAAATATTTACATTCCGCTGGCTGGGCAAAACCTACGAGGCCAAGGCCGAGCAGGTAAATGTCACTACCACTGCGGGGGTTGCCGCACGCTGGCAGGCGGTCATGCTGCTGCCCGTGCCGCTGGAAGAAAAAGAAACATCACAGAACCTCGCCGTGGTTTTGGGCGGCGGCAAGGACGCACCCGTAACGGCCCGCAAGGTTGGCTTTTTTGATAAGGACCGACCTGTGCAAAAGCTGAACGTGGACAAAAAATATGTTGATCCCCCGGCGGCGGAAATGGCCCGTATCAAGGCCGACAGGGAAAAGGTGCGTCAGGCTTTGGCGCAGCGTCTGCAAGAGCGCCTGTGGGTATTGCCCCTTACCCGGCCCGTACCCGGCGATGTTTCAAGCCTGTACGGCCTAAAGCGTGTTTTCAACGGGCAACCACGTGGGGTACACAAAGGGCTTGATCTACGAGGCCCGCAGGGGCAGCCTGTTCTTGCCTGCGCCGATGGTCAGGTGGCCCTGACGGGGAATTTGTACTTCTCTGGTAATGTAGTGTACATCAATCACGGCGAAGGGGTGTTCACCGCGTATCTGCACCTCTCTGAAATACTGGTGCAAAATGGCGAACGGGTGCGTAAGGGGCAGGTTTTGGGGCGCGTTGGGGCCACGGGCCGCGTTACCGGGCCGCATCTGCATCTTTCGCTTCTGGTTCAGGGCGTGTCGGTTGATCCGCAGCCCTTTTTGACAACCGGAAACGCCACTAAGGAAAGCAAACCATGAGCGCCAAAACTGACAATACTTTTGAAAAAAAGATGGCCCGACTTCAGGAAATAGTGGCGGCGCTTGAAAACGGCGACCTGCCTCTTGAAAAGGGCATGGCCTTGTATAAGGAAGGAGCGGCTTGCTCGCGCTATTGCCGCGAGCAGCTCGATAAAGCCCGACATGAGCTTGAAATCTGGCAGGATGGTCAGGCTCGTCCGTTTGAGTCACGCCCTGTGACCGGGAGCGGGCTGAATGCAGAAGAGGAGGCGGAATAGGCGATGATGAGCGTTGCTGACATGAAGGCCCTGCTGCGCACGCGGGGCAAGGATGTGGAAGCCTATCTGGCCACCTGTCTTGATGGGCGCGATATGCCCCAGAGGCTCAAGGATTCCATGCTGTACAGCCTCCAGGCCGGGGGCAAGCGTTTGCGCCCTGTTTTGTGCCTGAGCACAGCGGCCTTGTGCGGCCTTTCGCCGCAGCGCAGCATGCCTTTTGCTGCCGCCATTGAGATGATCCACACCTATTCGCTCATCCACGACGACCTCCCCGCCATGGACGATGACGACCTGCGCCGTGGCAAACCCTCGAATCACAAAGCTTTTGACGAAGCCACTGCCATTCTTGCAGGCGATGGCCTGCTTACGGATGCCTTTATGGTTATGTGCCGCACCGCAGAATCCCCTGAACGAGTGCTCGACGCCGTTGCCGAGATTGCCATGGCGGCGGGGTCTTCCGGCATGGTGGGCGGGCAGGAATGGGATATGATCTACACTGGCGCGTCCTCCATTACCCTTGAGCAGATGCGTGCCGTACACGCCATGAAAACCGGGGCGCTCTTGCGGGCATCGTGTCTGTGCGGGGCCATTCTTGCCGGGGCCGAGCGGCCCGTGCGCGAAGCCATATCTGCTTACGGCGCGGCGTTGGGCGTGGCGTTTCAGATTGCGGACGACATCCTTGATGTCGTTTCAGACACTGAAACACTGGGCAAACCCGCTGGCAGCGATGAAGAGCAGGGCAAGAGTACGTATCCGGCCTTGCTGGGCCTGGAAAAAAGCCGTGAACTGGCGCGCGCGCAGGCTCAGGCCGCGCAGGATGCGTTGACCGGTTTTGAAGGGCAGGAAGCGGAATTTCTGCGCGCCCTGGCTGATTATACGGTAACGAGGGCTGCCTGAGATGGACACCACAGAGCAAAGCGCATTGCTGGACGGCATCAGCAGCCCAGCCCAGTTGAATACCTTTTCTGACGCCCAATTGGCGCAACTGGCAGGCGAAGTACGCAGCCGCATTATTGAAACCGTATCGCGTAACGGAGGGCATCTTGCGCCCTCACTGGGCGTGGTCGAGCTTACACTGGCCCTGCTTGCCACGTTTAATGTGGAAAATGACAAACTTATCTGGGATGTGGGGCATCAGGCCTATGCCTACAAACTGCTGACGGGTCGTGCCCAGAATTTTCACACCCTACGGTCTTTTGGCGGTATTTCTGGCTTTCCGCGCATGGCAGAAAGCTCTTATGACCATTTTGGCGTGGGGCATTCCTCCACGTCCATTTCTGCCGCGCTGGGCATGGCGCTGGCCCGCGATCTTTCCTGTCTCAAGCACCATGTGCTGGCTGTCATCGGCGATGGTTCGCTGACGGCTGGCGAGGCCTTTGAAGGCCTTAATCTTGCCGGGCACATGGGGCGGCGGCTCATTGTGGTACTCAACGACAATGAAATGTCCATCTCGCCCAACGTGGGCGCGCTCTCCCTGTTTTTGAGCCGCACGCTCTCCCAGCGGTGGGTGCGCCAGACCCGCAAGGAAGTACTCAATTTCCTGCGGTCTATTCCGCGTATTGGTCAAAAGCTGGCGGTCTACGCCATGCGGGGCGAGTGGAGCTTCAAATCTTTCTTTACGCCTGGCATGCTGTTTGAGGCTTTTCGCTTCAACTACATCGGCCCGGTGGACGGGCACGACATCACCAGTCTGCGCCGCCATCTGGAGATGGCTGCCGCCATTGAGGACGGCCCCGTGCTGCTGCACGTGCGCACCCAAAAGGGCAAGGGCTACGGCCCGGCGGAAAAAAATCCCACGCTGTACCACGGCATCGGCCTGTTTACGCCCGAAACCGGGCAGCCTGTTGCCTCCACTGCCAAATTGCCTTCGTTTACCTCTGTATTCAGCAATACTCTGACCGAGCTTGCAGAGCGCGATGACAAGATCATAGCCATAACGGCAGCCATGCCCGAGGGTACCGGCACGGACAAGTTCCGCGCGCGTTTTCCCGACCGCTTTGTGGATGTGGGTATTTGCGAGCAGCACGCAGTAACCTTTGCGGCTGGTCTGGCAAGCCAGGGATACCGGCCCGCGCTGGCGGTGTACTCCACATTTTTACAGCGGGCGTATGATCAGGTTGTGCATGACGTGTGCCTGCAAAACCTGCCCGTTACTTTTTGCGTAGACCGCGCTGGCCTGGTGGGCGAAGACGGGGCAACGCACCATGGTGCGTTTGATATCGCCTATCTGCGGCATATCCCCAACATTACCATGCTGGCCCCGCGCAATGAAAATCTGCTGCGGCACTGTTTGCATACGGCGCTTTGCCATCCCGGCCCGTGCGCCCTGCGGTATCCGCGCGGCAGCGCCTTTGGCGTTGCGTCCGACGGTGCGCCGCGGCTGCTGACCCCCGGCAAGGGTGAAGTGCTGCAACAGGGCGAAGGGCTTGCTGTGATAGCCCTGGGTAACCGTGCTCACCCCGCGCTGGAAGCCGCCGCCCTGGTGGAAAAGCAAACAGGCGTAAAACCCTTTGTTTTTGACCCCATCTGGATCAAACCCTTGCCAGAAGAACAGTTGGCAGAGATCGCCACTGCTTTTGACCGTATTCTTATTGTGGAAGAAGGCGTGCTGGCTGGGGGCTTTTCATCCGCGGTACTGGAATTCTGGAATGACAGGGGCCTCATGCGAGGTCAGCGCATCAAGCGGCTTGGCCTGCCCGACCATTTTGTGGAACACGGTACCCAGTTGCGCCTGCGCGAGCTTGTGGGCCTGCGCACCAAC
>QKDT01000275.1 GCA_003251995.1 Desulfovibrio desulfuricans | reverse complement strand
AAAATCACCGCTGAACTGGGTTTCCGTGGCCTGGGCCATGTCGGGTGCAAGCGTTTTTTCAAAGCCAGCGCTACGGCTGCCGGTGGCTGCCACCACAGGTACGGCACCGTTTTCGCAAGAGGCGCGCACCAGGGCAAGAACCATGTCTGGTTCGCCAAACACAGCCACGCGGCACTGGGCGTTGTACTTGTGTGCGTCGATCATGGCGTCAAGGTAGCGGGAGCGTTCTTCACGCACCGTAGCGGGGATAGAGCCGCCAAGGGCTTCGAGCGTAGCAATAAATGCATCCGTATCGCGCAGGCCCACGGGCAGGTTCATGCGCAGCAGCGGCACGCCGTAGGTATCGCGCAGGTATGCACCGGGAGAGTAATCCTCGGGGCAGAAGGGCGCAAGTTCCAGGGTCATGCGCGCGCCAGCCATCAGGCCAATGCGCGCAAGCGTGGTGCCGTACTGAGGAAGACGGTTATAGTTGTCCTCATGTCCGCCATCAAGATTTTGCGAAAGGTCGGGCAGCAGCACGTAATCAAGGCCGCAGCCGTCCAGCAGCGTCTTGAGCGCTCTGGTATCCGCCGCCGAAAGATGCCCGGTGATGATATTGACCACGTTGTTGGGCGTGGCATCCATGGGCACGTGGCGCACAACGGCGTGCAGCGCCCGGAAAAAACCCTCGTACTGCGAACCGGCGTAGCCCGGCGAAGCCACGGGAATGATGGTAGCCGTCACTTCCGGGTGCGCATCCTTAAACTGCTTGATGATGGCGGGCACATCCTCGCCAATGGTTTCGGCAAGGCAGGTGGTGGAAACGCCAATCACCTCGGGGTTGTACAGCTTGATGAGGTTTTCAAGCCCGGTGAGGAGATTCTTTGTTCCGCCGAAGACCGTGCCTTCTTCTGTAAGCGAAGACGAGGCGATATCCACCGGCTCATTGTAGTGTGTTGCCATGTGCCGCCGAATGTAGGTGCTGCACCCCTGCGAGCCGTGCAGAATGCTCATGCTCTTGCTGATGCCGTAAAAGGCGCTTACCGAACCCATGGGCATGCACATCTTGCAGGGATTTGTATTCAGGTTGACAAGATTGGCGCTCATTGTCTTCTCCTTTGTTCCAGGCGGCCTGGGGCCGCGGCGGCGGGCAAACTGCGTGCAAGCCGTTTACGCTGTGCTAGAAATGTGCTGCTCTCGAGGCCAGTGCTTCGCGCACAAGGTTGGCCTGCGCCTGCGTTGCCTCGGCAAATGAGGCAGAGCTGCGCGTAAATTGCCAAACGGGGCTGTTGATGGAAAGGTTCACCTCGCGGGTGAAGTTTTCCACGCCTTCAAAACCGCCCAGGGCATGCTTGCGTTCGTGGTTGTGATCGCAAAAGGCTATGCCCAGCTTGTAGGCCAGGGGGCGTTCCTTGACGCCACCAACCAGAATATCCGCGCCCTTTTGCTTCATGAATGTTTCAAGCTCTGCGGGGTTGGCATCGTCCAGAATGACGGTGCCGGGATTCACCAGGCTTGAAATGATTTCATAATCTTCAGGCTTGCCGGTCTGGGTGCCTACCACCACGGTTTCGATGCCCATTTCGTTAAACTGACGGATCAAGGATATGGCCTTGAAGCCGCCGCCCACAAAAATTGCGGCCTTTTTGCCCACAAAATGGGGCTTGTACTGCTCAAGAAAAGCCTCGGCCTTGGTGCCGCGTTCGGCAATGAGGGCTTCCGCCTGGCGCTTGGCGTAATCATCCTTGAGGTTCTCGGCTATCTGCCGCAGAGCGGTGGAGGTATCCTCTACCCCAAAGAAGCTGGCGCGCATCCAGGGAACGCCCATCTCGTCTTCCATACGGCGGGCCAGGTACATCATGGAACCGGCGCACTGCACGATATTGAGCTGGGCTGCCGGGGCCTTGATCAGTGTTTCGTAAGCGGCGTCGCCCGTAAGGGTGGCAACAACAGGAATGCCCATCTCTCGCAGGTAGTTGCGGATAATCCACATTTCGCCCGCGAGATTGTAGTCGCCCAGGATGTTGACGCCCTTGACTTTGGGCTGATCCTTGTGCGGCTCCATAAGCTGCACCAGGGCGTTGCAGGCCATGCGATAACCCGTGGACTTGGTGCCCGAAAAGCCGGGGGCCTTAACCGCGATAACGCGGATGCCGTGCTTTTTTTCGGCATTGCGGCACACGGCTTCCACATCGTCGCCGATAACGCCCACAATGCAGGTGGCGTACACAAAAATGAGCTTGGGCGAGTAGTTGGCTACAGCCTCGTCAATGGCGCGCGTGAGCTTTTCTGCGCCGCCAAAGACAATGTCTTTTTCTTGCAAATCGGTGGAAAAACTGTTGCGAAAAAGTTCAGAACCGCTGGTGAGGCTGCCGCGAATATCCCAGGTGTAGCTGGCGCAGCCAATGGGGCCATGAACAATATGAAACGCATCGGTAATGGGGTTTAACACTACGCGCGCACCGCAGTACACGCATGCCCGCTGGCTCACGGAACCGGCCACGCTGGCCGTATCACAACGAAGGCCGTCGCCGCTGCAGCAGCCTCCGCCCTTGTTTCCCTTTTCCTTGATGGACGTGCGGCGTTCTTCAAGTATTTCCATAGCCATGGGAACCCCCTTGAGCGGGCGGGGGAATTACCCCCGCCCTTATCGCGGCTGTGCAGCCGTCTTACATAATCAGATCCATATCTTCGTCAGCGCAGTTGCGGTCGAACTCTTCCATGAGGGTGTCGGCGATCTTGGTAGCCAACTGGAACGCACCGCGGTAGCCAACGATGGGCAGGGAGGCGTGTCCGTAGCGATCAAGAATCGGGAAGCCGGCGCGAACCAGCGGGATACCTTCAGCCTTGGCAATCTGCTTGCCGTGGGAGTTGCCAAGCAGCAGATCCACGGGTTCTTCCTTGATGAACTGATGCAGGTCAAAGAGGTCTTTTGCAGCAAAGGCCTTGCACTCTTCTTCCTTGCCGTATTCCTTGAATATGGCGGTGGCGAGCTTGACGAAGGTTTCGCCAGGGGTACCAGTGAGCACATACTTGGGAATCATGCCCAGTTCCAGGCAGAAGCGGGTCATGCCCAGCACCGTGTCGGGGTCGCCGTACACGGCAACCTTTTTGCCGTAGAAGTAGGGGTTGGCGTCCAGCATGAGGTCGAGCAGGCGACCGCGTTCTTCGTCGATCAGCGGGTCAACTTCGCCACCGTTGAGGTTTGCCATAGCCATGATAAAGGCATCTGTGTCCGCCAGGCCGATGGGCAGGGGCAGCAGATCAGATTCCACACTGCACTTGCGCTTGAGCTGGGCTGCGGGTTCGGCACTGGTCAGGCGACCGAGGGCCAGAACCTTGCGGCAGGAGCCAAGGGAGCGGATTTCGTCAACCGTGGTGCCGCCCTCGGGGTACATCTTGTATTCGCCGGTCATGGGAGCGTCCATGACGTTGCTGCAATCGGGGAACATGATAGACTTAAGCTTCATGAGTTCCACAAGATGCTTGTATTCACGGATGTCGCCGGGGTTCACAAAGCCGGGGAACACCGCCACGGTTTCGGTGGGCTTGCCCTTGATGGAAAGGTAGTTGATGAAGCCAGCCATCATGTTGGCAAAACCCGTAACGTGCGAACCAACGTAGCTCGGCGTATTGCTGTGTACTACAACCTTGTCGTCCGGAATTTCCATTTCGTCGATGTAGGTCTTGAGGTCATCGCCGATGGTTTCAGAAAGACACGTGGTATGCACGGCAATAATTTCAGGGTTGTACACGTCAAAGACGGTTTTGACGCCCTGGCGGATGTTGGGGCCGCCGCCGAACACGCAGGCACCTTCAGTAAAGGAGCTGGTGCAGGCAATGGCGGGTTCCTTAAAGTGACGCGTAAGGTATGTGCGGTGGTAAGAAGAACAACCCTGCGATCCGTGGCTGTACGGCATGCAGTTACGCACGCCCAGTGCGGCAAACAGTGCGCCCACCGGCTGACAGGTCTTGCACGGGTTGATCAGAACGCCCGATCTGTTCACATGTGTCTTTGGGGTGAGGTCAAGCATACTATTCTCCCACTGTTCCTTGCAGGGTGGCGCGGTTCTTCCAGGGCGGGGTCACCATGTGCCACGCGGGGGTGAAGTAACCCATGCAGAGGTCGTAACCAAACTTTGTTGCGCCCTTGAAACCAGCGTAAGGCCCGCTGTAATCGTAGCTGTGCAACTGCCGGGAGAGGGTTCCCGCCTTCTGCAGAGCGTACTTATCCTTAATGCCAGAGAAGAACATGTCGGGCTTGAGGATTTCCATAAATTTTTCAGCTTCATACATGTTGAGGTCGTCCACCACATAGGATCCCTCATCCATGTCGCGCATCATGCCATGGTACTTTTCAAGCGGGATTTCAGCAGCCAGCTTGTCGTACTGTTCCTGGGTAAGGTAGGCGTGATACTTCTTCTCGTCCTTTTCCACGGTGATGTGTTCAATGTTCTTGCTGTCCGCATCGTCCTTGATGTTGGGGATAACTTCCCGACCTTCGTAGTCGTCGCGGTGACCAAACTCATAACCAGCCAGCACAGTCTTGACGCCCAGGTCATTGAGCAGACCCTGATAGTGGTGCGAGCGGCTGCCGCCCACAAAGAGGGCAGCGGTTTTGCCGTTAAGGCGGGCCTTGTAGGCCGCCATCTGATCCTGCACTTCAGCCAGTTCTTCGGCGATAACCTGTTCGGTGCGCTGGGCAAGCTCGGGGTCGCCAAAATAGGCAGCCATGTTGCGCAAGCTTTCAACCGTTCCTTCAAGGCCGATGAAGTTGACCTTGAGCCAGTCCACGCCGTACTTGGTCTTCATCATTTCAGCGATGTAGTTGATGGAGCGGTGGCACTGCACAAGGTTGAGATTGGCCTTATGCGAGCTGGCAATACGTTCTACCGATCCGTCGCCTGTGAACACTGAAACCACTTCGTAACCGATCTTGCGCAGGATGCGTTCCTGCTCCCAACCATCGCCGCCGATGTTGTATTCGCCAAGGATGTTGACGGAATACTTGGTGGCGGGTTCGTAGTCACCGGTACCGATAACGCGCTTCATAAGGCCGTTGTTGGCAATGTGGTGACCGGCAGACTGGCTGACGCCCTTGTAACCTTCACAACTGTAAGCCACGCAGCGGATGCCGTATTCTTTTTCAGCTTCTGCAGCCACGGCCTGAATGTCGTCGCCGATAAGACCCACAGGGCAGGTGGCGGCAATCATGATGGTTTTGGGATGCATGAGCTCCATGACTTCGTCGATGGCTTTCTTAAGCTTTTTGGTGCCGCCAAAAACGATGTCGGGCTCCTGCATGTCCGTGGTAAAGCAGTACTGGATGTAGTTGGGGCCATCCCCTTCGGCCTTGGCCTTGTTGCGGCGTGTGCCCCAGGTGTAGAAACCGCAGCCAACCGGGCCATGGGTAATCGTGACCATGTCCTTGATAGGACCGAGCACAACGCCCTTGCAGCCAGCGTAACAGCAGCCCCGGTTGGTCATGATGCCGGGAATGGCACGCGTGTTGGCGATAATCATCTGGTCTTCCGCAGGATTCACCTTGAGCATGTGCTCCTTGCGGTTCTTGAAGACCTTGGCGTTGTAGCGCTCAAGCACTACTGCGTTGGCGTCCATACTCATACATACCTTCCTTATGCGTCAGCGCGCTCGCCCGTGCGAACCACATAGGATTCTTCCACCGGCATCACAAATATCTTTCCGTCGCCGGGGTGGCCTGTGCTGTTGGCCTCAATAATGGCCTTAACGACAGCTTCGACCTTTTCGTCGGGAACGCAGATGTTGAACAACCGCTTGGGGATCAGCCGGCCCACTTCCGTAAGGGATTCACCCGCGGGAGTGCGCGGCAGTTCACCACTTTCCATAACCATTCGCAGGGTGGCTGGGTCCATGCCCTTTTTGCCGCGCCCCAAGCACTTGGTGCATGAGAATGAGGGGCATCCGGCCTTTGACAGGGCATTTTTTGTCGCTGCCACCATGTTGGCTCGAACCATTGCAACTATTTCCTGCATGGGAGCCTCCTACAGACCGGACTTGCCGCTGCTGATGGTCCAGGCCTCGCTGACGCTTGAAACAAATATTCTGCCATCACCAAAGTGACCGTCGCCAGTTTTGGCAACTCGCAGGATAACGCGGATGGCGTCTTCCTTGTCTTCATCGTTAACCACAAGCATGAGCATCTGCTTGGGGATTTCGTCGTACTGAATGTCGCCCACCATGAT
>QKDT01000054.1 GCA_003251995.1 Desulfovibrio desulfuricans | reverse complement strand
TGGACAATTTGCTTCAGTTTGACCAGCGCTATGCCTCCATGCTGGCCCTGCTGCGCGAAGCCCTGCGCCATATTTTGCGCTAGGCCATTATTCCTGGCCTGTTTCAGCCGGGTTCGCGCACACCGTGCCGCGCAGTCCCGGCCTGCCCTTACAATGCCGCCCACAGGTGACTGCAAGGAGATTTTTTTTCCATGTTCATCGCGCTTGGACTCACATTTCTTGGCATTGCTATCGGCTTTCTGCTGCGCGGTCAGCCATGGATTACCTGGTTAACCCGTTGCGTTACCCCCGCCATAATGCTGCTGCTTTTTGCCTTGGGCATTTCTGTGGGCAGCAATGAAATGCTGGTTCAGTCTCTGCCCCGGCTCGGCGGCGCGGCTCTTGCCCTTACGGTTTCTGGCATATTGGGTTCCTGTTTCTGCATGGCGTTGATCCGCCGATTTTTCACCAAAACGCCCACACCCGTTGGCGTTTCTTCCCAGCAATCCCAAAAAGCAGCCGAGGCTCCCAGCCATGAAGGGTAGCCTCATTATCCTGTTTTTCTTTTGTTCCGGCGTAGTGCTGGCGCGCCTGGGGCTGATACCCACGTACATGGTGGAGCACGACTTAACGATATACGCCCTGTGGCTGCTTATGATTCTGGTAGGTATCTCTATCGGATCAGACCGAAGACTGGGCGAAATTTTACGCACATTGCGCCCACGCGTGCTGCTGCTCCCCATGGCAACAACCGTGGGAACCTTTGCAGGCACGGCCCTCATGAGCCTGTTTCTTGCTTACAGTGTGAGCGAGTGCATGGCTGTGGGCGCGGGCTTTGCCTACTACTCGCTGTCGTCCATCTTTATTTCGCAATACAAGGGGCCAGAGCTGGGCACTATTGCACTTATCAGCAATATTGCCCGAGA
Source organism: Desulfovibrio desulfuricans (assembly GCA_003251995.1). Classification (GTDB taxonomy): domain Bacteria; phylum Desulfobacterota; class Desulfovibrionia; order Desulfovibrionales; family Desulfovibrionaceae; genus Desulfovibrio; species Desulfovibrio desulfuricans_B. The sequence goes on along the minus strand of QKDT01000054.1, from coordinate 5,390 downwards.
ACTCATCACGTTGCTGTTTACGCCGCTGCTGGCGAAATATTTTGGCCCGCTCATACCCATCAGTTGCGGCGGGGCTTCTACCATGGACACCACCCTGCCTGTGATTACCCGGTATTGCGGCAAGGACTGGATTTTTGTTTCCATTGTGCATGCCATGATACTTGACTTCAGCGTGCCGTTTTGGGTGATTTTTTTCTGCACATTGTAACCAGAAAAATCCACGCGGCAGAAAGCCGCACTTGCTCCTCTGCCCGAGTTCGCCCTGTTGCGCATGAACGGGCGGCTCCTGATGACGAGTGAACCACCCTGACTCTTAACGTACCCGTTTGATCTCGGGTGAATGGAGCGCAGCGAGTGAGGGAATCTCCCGCAGCTATAGTCACGTTGCCCTCGACGGTTTAAGAAAATTGAAAACCTCAAGGGGTGTTATGGGGGGAGTGCAAGCGGGATAAAACCCTAACAGTCCCCCTTTGCCCCACGTCAGGAATGCGTCCAAAACTTCGCCGGACAGCGAAATCCCGTGCCCAAAGGGTGAACAAACCCAATTTATAGCATTCAGCATGCTTTGCAGTCCGCAGGACAAAACAACCGATCTGATTCGCGCCTTGCCATATCCTTCAAAAGCGCTCACTATGAATGCAAGCCTGATAACAGACCGTGGAGGAACTGCTCATGGCTCGCATGCGATCCGCAAAACAAAAGCTCAAAGAATGTATCATCAGCCCGCAATGGCGCGATCATCTTGATGAAATTGCCCAGGGTGGCCTTGAAAACGTTGGGCCGCTCTTCTCTTTTCTCCTGCTGGGCCCGCAAACCAAACACCGCGCCGCTGTCGCGCTTGGTCAGGTAACGGCGCGCCTTGCCAGGGAACATCCTGAAACTGCCAAAAACATCATCCGCCGCCTCATGTGGCACCTTAATGAAGAATCCGGCAACATTGGCTGGGGTATCCCCGAGGCCTTTGCCGAGATCCTCGCCGCCAGCGAATCGCTTGCCAAGGATTTTCACCGCATTCTCATCAGCTACATCATTGATCTAGAGCGCGACGACAATTACTGCGACCACGACACGCTGCGCCGCTCCTGCTACTGGGCCATTGGGCGTCTTGCCCAGACCCGCCCGCAACTTTGCCTCACTGCCCGTCCATGGCTGGTGAAAGGCCTGGAAGATGTTGATGCCGTATGTCAGGGCATGGCGGCCTGGGCTCTTGCCCAACTGCCCCCAGACCTCATGGATGCCCCGGCGCTGCGACGCTTGGCTGATGCAGCCAACACCGCCCCCTGCGAACTGTTTGACGGCGACGATGTTTACGAAAAAACCGCCAGCCAGATTGCCGCAGAGGCTCTTGAACACTACTAGAACGGCTTTTTACATCACGAGCGCATGACAAAATCATGCCGTTGACGAACCTGCCGTTGATAAAAAAGCTCCCCGAAACCTCACGGTTTCGGGGAGCTTTACTATGCCAGCCGCCAGCGGCGGCTTTCGTAATTATTCAATTACTCTTCTGCCAGGGCGCGCACGGGTTCTCCGTAAGCGTCGTTAACCGTGCCCTTGATGTTCATGAGTTCAATCCAGCGACGGATGGTACCCACAAGCACAAAGACCATCAGCACCATGACCAGACAAGCCAGGAAGGCAAGCAGATACTTGCCGCTGGGGATGTAGGTCTTGGTCACCTGCAAATAGCCAGCCCAGAAGGTCACGGCAGTCAGGAAGATACCGGGGATAGCTGTAATAAGGCTGAGCTTGCCGCGGTTCATGCGCAGCAGCATGGAGGTGCACACGATCAGTGCGCAGCCAGCAAGCAACTGGTTGCTCAAGCCGAACAGGGGCCAGATGTTGCTGATGTTGCCGGTGTACATCAGGTAGCCCCACATGAACGTGAAGATGAAGCTGGTGATGTAGACGCCGGGGGTCCAGTTCTTGTCGCCAAAGGGCGCGTAAACCTTGCCCAGCATTTCCTGCAAGAAGAAGCGACCCACGCGGGTACCGGCGTCAATGGCGGTCAGAATGAAGACGGCTTCAAACATGACGGCAAAATTGTACCAGTAGGCCATCAAGTGATCCATAAAGGGGATCTTGTGGAAGATGTGGGCCATACCCACAGCCAGAGAAACTGCGCCACCGGGGCGGGCGTGCAGGTTAAGGCCGATCTTTTCTTCAAAGAAGCCCAGGTCAACGGTGTTCAACGCGGGGTGCGCGGCAACCAGCGAGCTGAACTTTTCAGGGGTGGCGTTGATGGCAAAGTAGTCGCCGGGCATCAGGGTGCAGGCGGCGATCAGGGCCATGATGGCCACAAAACCTTCGGTAAGCATTGCGCCGTAGCCGACAAAGAGGATGTCGCGCTCGTTGGCAATCATTTTAGGCGTGGTACCCGTGCCAATGATGGCGTGAAAGCCGGACATGGCGCCGCAGGCGATGGTAATGAAGATAAAGGGCAACGCAGGGCCGCCGATGATGGGGCCACCGCCGTTGATAAAGGGCGTGATGGTGGGCATCAACAGGGTGGGACGCACAAAGACGATGCCCACAGCCAGCATGAGGATGGTGCCGATCTTGAGATAGGTAGAAAGATAATCGCGCGGCACCAGCAGGAACCACACGGGCAACACTGAGGCCAGGAAGCCGTAACCGGCAATTGCCAGGGCCACGGTATTGCGATCCCAGTCAAAAGCCCAGCCCAGCACATCCTTCTGCATCAGGTCGTGACCGCTCAGAATGCCTACGACCAGCAGCACAAGGCCCACAAGGCTGGCAAGCATAACGCTGTTCTGCTTAAAGCGCATGATCAGGCCCATGAGCATGGCAATGGGCATGGTGATGACCACGATAAACAGCGACCAGGGCGCGTTGTGCATGGCGCTGATGCAAGCCAGCGAAAGGCCAGCCAGGGTCAGAATAAGAATACACAGCACGGCGATACCCGCCACGGTACCCGTGACAGGGCCGACTTCACGCTGGGCGATAGCCGAAAGGCTCTGGCCTTTATGGCGCACAGAGGCGAACAGCACCACCATATCGTGTACCGCGCCGCCAAGAACGCAACCAATCAAGATCCACAGTGCGCCAGGCAAATAGCCAAACTGCGCGGCAAGCACCGGGCCGACCAGCGGGCCAGCAGCGGCAATGGCGGCAAAGTGGTGACCGTAAAGAACGAATTCGTTAGTTTTAACGTAGTCATGACCATCAGCAAAGCGCACTGCAGGAGTAATGCGCCCCGCGTCCAGTTTCATTACCTTGTTTGCCAAAAAGATGCCGTACACGCGGTAGGCGATGGCAAATATGCACAATGCCGCAAATACGAGCGTTAGGGCATTAATGTGCTCCAGACTTTCCATCGTGTCTCTCCCTGTTTTGTTCTTCGGGCATGCAGCCTGTGTCTATCCCAGAATCGCTTAGCTGCCACCCAAGCAAATGCCAATAAATTCAGTGGGACGACGCACAGACTGTTTCCTCCTTACCCAATGCGTCGCGCATGCTAACCGCGACCAACCAGATTCCCCCAGGTAACTGGTCAACATTGCTAAGCATAAGAATATTCCTGTTTTTTTCAACTACTCTCAACAAGGATTACTGTCCATACAAATTGTCCGCACAAAGAATCAGAAACACTGCCATCCAACCATAAAGCAGCAAACATTCAGTATATTTTTACAGAACAATCTTACTATTCACGCCATTAATACAGTGAAGCACTCAGATATCGAAGACAAGCAATCTGCAAAAGAGTGATCCACACAGTGATGTGAAAATTTTCACTCTTTTTGTGAAATCATGCAAGCACTTTGTAGATGGTTTTACATTTGCTGGCAAAATAGCGCTTGCGCGGCAACCACAGCCTGTAGTGGGGCTGACTTGGCATTGCCGCTGCTTGTGATGCAGCCTTGGTTTTGCTTGCATTCCTCTTTGCCTGAGCCTAAGGTCAAAAGACCGGCTGGGGGAGCCATCAAGGCTGAGAAAGGGTGATAGCGCCCTGACCCCTAGAATCGCGCAAAAAAACGCGGTTCTGCACCTGACGCGGATAGTACCGACGAAGGGAAGCTGGCCCAACCTGCTTAGTTGCAGGATTGTGCTCGCCCGCAGCCGTAATGGTTCAGCGGGCATTTCTGTTTTGTGCCGCCCGGCGCTTACCCCGCAGAACCATTACAACCTCAACCTCGGAAAACGGCCCCGCGGCTGTTTTCCTCTGGAGGCGCGAATGGAAGTCACAGTCAACGGGGAACCCCAAACGTTTACCGAACCATGCAGTATCGCCGAGCTGTTGCTTGCGCGGGGGCATGACGCGGCACGGGTCGTTGTTGAACGCAACGGAGAAATTTTGCCCCGTGAGCAGTTCCCCCAAACCCAACTTAGCACGGGCGACAGTCTGGAAATCGTGCATTTTGTCGGCGGTGGATAGAGCATTTCAGACCTGAAACGCTCCATAAGGATTTGCCTGCAACTCCTTACCGCTAATGGCTTTTGCGGCATTGTCCGCTTTAGGCGGCAGTTTCAAGCGCAACTGGCCTGAAATGCCCGGCCTGAACTCGCCCATTGGGCGAATCACCATTTCAACTGCACATTCCAGACGGAGAGCACAATGAACGATCCTTTCATTATTGGCGGAGTTACCCTTACCAGCCGTCTTTTCATCGGTACCGGCAAGTACGGCGCCGACAGCCTCATCCCCGCCGTGGCTGAAGCCAGCGGCGCAGAAGTCATCACCGTCGCCATGCGTCGCGTGGACAAACAGGGCGAAAGCCAGGCCGCCAGCCAGGGCATTATGGGGCACATCCCCGCGCACATGCGCCTTTTGCCCAACACCTCCGGCGCAAGAACGGCAGATGAAGCTGTACGCCTTGCCCGGTTGGCCCGTGCCGCCGGGTGCGGAGACTGGATAAAGATCGAAGTCATATCTGATACCCGCCACCTGCTGCCCGATGGCTACGAAACCGCAAAAGCGACTGAAATTCTGGCAAAAGACGGCTTTACCGTTCTGCCATACATCAACCCCGATCTGTATGTTGCGCGGGCCTGCGTCAACGCGGGGGCTGCTGCCGTTATGCCGCTGGGCGCACCCATCGGCACCAACCGGGGGCTGCGCACCAAGGAAATGGTGGGGATTTTGATTGAAGAGATTGACCTGCCCATCGTGGTGGATGCAGGCATCGGTCGCCCCTCGCAGGCCTGCGAGGCCATGGAAATGGGCGCTGCGGCCTGTCTTGTAAATACAGCCATTGCTTCATCCAGCGACCCCATCGCCATGGCGCGCGCATTTGGCGCAGCGGTACAAGCTGGACGCGACGCATGGCTGGCTGGGCCGGGTGCTGTCAAGGCGCAAGGCCAGGGTGCGGAAGCCTCCTCGCCTTTGACGGGATTTCTTCGCTAGAGCATTTATACTGTGAAAT
>QKDT01000117.1 GCA_003251995.1 Desulfovibrio desulfuricans | reverse complement strand
GTTGTTGCAGGGGCCGGATTGCTGGGCTATGGGCATGTGATGGGCGTGCTGCTTGCGGCAGGCATACTGGGCGATGCGGTGAACTATTTTATCGGGCGGCATGTGGGCCCGGCAATTTTTTCGCACGAGAATCGTCTGATCAAAAAAGATCATCTGGTCAAGGCACATGATTTTTATGAGCGCCACGGCGGCAAGGCCATTGTGCTGGCCCGCTTTATACCCATTGTACGCACGTTTGCGCCCTTTGTGGCCGGTATTGCCCTGATGCACCCGCCCACATTTTTTCTGTTCAACATTACGGGCTGCGTGTTGTGGGTGGGCGGGCTTGTTTCCGCCGGGTACTTTCTCGGCAATCTGGAATGGGCGCGACAGAACTTCAGCCTTATTGTCTACGGCATAATCATTGTGTCTGTGCTGCCCGTTGCTATCGAGATCGTGCGCTCCAGAATGAAGGGCAGCAAGAGCTAGCCTCTACAGCACCACGCGCAGGCGTCCGCCTTCCATATGCGCCTCCCTGTTGATGCACAGGGGGGCGTCTTCATTATGGTGAGAAATAAAGACCATCTGGATGCCCTGCACGGCAAGCTGATCAAGCAGGTGCAGATACTGGGCGCGGCTTGCCGTATCCAGGCCAGAGCAAGGTTCGTCCAGCAGCAGGATATCTGGCCCGCCCACGAGGGCGCGCGCCAAAAACAGACGGCGTAGCTGACCAGTTGAAAGATTGCGTATGGATTGCCGCTCAAGCTGTTTAAGGCCTTCGGGATTTTCATCGGGGAACATCTGCGCAATGCGGCTTACGGCCTCGGCTTTTTCGGCATCAGAAAAACGCCGATATACGCCAATGCTGTTGTCAAAGCCGGTGCAGACCATATCCAGAACATTGAGGGAGTATCCGTACAGCGCTTGCGAAAGATCTGAAACCAGTCGTACGCCTTTACGCAGGCTTTCGAGTGTGTCCACCTGCCCGCCCTGACCGGGAAGCCAACGGTCAAATCTGCCGCCAGCGGCCACAAATTCATCGCCAGCCAGCAAACGCAGCAGGGTGGATTTTCCCGATCCATTGGCCCCTGTAATGCGCCAGTTTTCGCCCTGATGCATGCTCCAGCAGATATCGTGCAGAACTTCCTGCCTGTCGATGAACACTGTGACATTATCCAGATCAAGCAAGGCGTGCCCATGGTTGCGCTCTGGCGCGGTATCGGCATGAGCTGTGCTGGGTTGTTCCGCCCGTGCAGGAGCAGCATCGGCATCAGAGGCAGGGGGTGTGGTAAGCAGGTGCCCCTTGCACACATAACGCCGCCCTGCGCACCAGTCGGGGATATTGGCAGCGCGGTGCGCAGTCATCACAACTGTACAGCGGCTGGCGTATTCCCCCAGGGTGTCAAAGAAAATCTGGCGATAACGCTCGTCTAACCCCTCGTCGCATTCGTCAAGAAGGAGCAGGGTGGGAGCCCGCAGCAGGGCGCGACCAAGCAGCAGCAGCCGCAGTTGCCCCTGAGAGAATGTGGGGACGGTACGCTCAAGCAGCCCTTCGGCATCAAGGCGCGCAGCCATGTCTTCCACGGCCTGGCGCCTGTATGCGGTGCTGTCCGTATACACAAGGGGGGTATCTTCAAAGCCGGTGAGCAGTAGATCGCGGCCTGTGAGATCCCAGGCCTGTCGCTGATAGTTTTCTTGCTGCGCGGGCGAAACCAGGGCCGTCATGGCCCTGCCTGCCAGGGGGGAATCCTCCGCACCGTCTGGCCCATGCCACTGGATGCGACCGCGGGCGGGCCACAGATCGCCGCGCATCAGGCGCAGCAAGGTGGATTTGCCGGAACCATTGGCCCCTATCAGCGCGCAGTGTTCACCGCGCCGCACCTGCCAGGTGATGTTGTGCAGCACGTGTTTCTGGCTAGCATCGCCGGGCAAAAAAAGACTTACATCATCAATGGATACGATAAGGTCGGACATATATAATCCGTTGTGTCTGAGGCGATCGCCGCTTTACAGGGGCAGAACTATCCGTTGGCCCCGGTCAAAAACAGTGTATTCGGCAAAGCCGAATGAACGGGCATACGAGGCCAGCCGTGCAAAGCCATAGCCCACATCGTCAGTTCCGTGCGCGTCAGAGGCAAAGCTTACGGGCAGCCCCATTTGCGCTGCCAGCACCATGATGGGCGGCGCGGGATAAATCTCGCGGCAGACCTTGCGCAGACCTGCGGATGATACTTCCATGCTCATGCCCGTGCGTTGCAGTGCGGTAAGACCGCGTTGCACCAGCGCCAGGCTTTCCGGCTTTGCCAGCCAGATGTGGAACTGCTCCACAGAGAAAATTTTTATAAGGTCGGGGTGGGCGGCAATATTGAACAGACCGGAAAGAATCATGCGCTCCCATGCTTCAAAATAGGCCTGGTACTGTTTTTCGCACTCTTCTTGCGAAAAGGCTTTCCACGGATCTGCGCCGTCATCAAAGCCCCAGTTCCCGATGAAATGGACGCTGCCCAGCAGGTAGTCAAAGTCAAAGGCGGCGCAAGAGGCGCGGGTGTATTCCTCCTGCCCTTCAAGCCAGTCCATTTCCATGCCAAACAACACGCGGCATGGCCCGTTGGGGTTGGCAGATTTAAGGGCGCAGACTTCACTAACATAGTCCGGCAGGTGGCGGGTCAGTTGTTCCCGGTATTCATGGGAGTAGTCAAAGCCCTCGGGGCGGGGCGAATGCTCGGTAAATCCCATGTACTCAAGCCCTTTGGCCTGGGCTGCAGCGTACATTTCTGCCGGGGTGTTGCCGCCATGCGAATACTTGGTGTGCGTGTGCAGGTCTGCGAGAATCATACTGATTTTCCTAAATACTCCGGGGCCGCGCTCTAGGCTCGCCGGGGATGGTGTTCCGGCCCCCGAAGGGGAATGTTGCAGATGTAGAAGGGCCTGCCGGGCGGCGCTGGGGGCGGCAGGTCATAAACGGGCTTTTGCGTTGCGCAGAGTATGACCGTGAACAGCCGGTCTTGCAAGCTGTTGCAAAAGGCTGCCGTGCGCCCTGAATCAGTGGGTGCTTAAAATACAAATCCTTCGGGGATATGAAAAAGGGAGCCTCGCATGGAGGCTCCCGGAGCATTGGCGCAGACAGATATAGACGCCGGGCTGCTGTTAGCCCACTATTCTTTTGACTATTTCCTGTCCGGCTTTGCGTCCAGCGCCCATGGCAAGAATGACCGTGGCTGCGCCGGTGACGATATCGCCGCCCGCAAAAACGTTGGGAATGGAGGTTTCACCAGTGGCCTCGTCGGCCTCAATGTAGCCCCACTTGTTCAGTTTGAGATCCGGTGTGGCCTCAAGAAGAATGGGGTTGGAGCGGGTGCCAAGGGCCACAATGGCAAGATCCGTGGGGAGGTCGTATTCCGAGCCTTCCACGGGCATGGGCCTACGGCGGCCTGATGCATCGGGTTCGCCCAGCTCCATGCGTTGCAGCGTTACGGACTGCAGGCGCATTTCCGCATCGCCGTTAAAGCGCAGCGGCGCGGAAAGCATGGCAAACTGCACGCCTTCTTCCTCCGCATGTTCCAATTCTTCAAGGCGGGCGGGCATTTCAGCCCTTGTGCGGCGATACACCACATGCACGCTTTCCGCACCCATACGCAGGGCGGTACGCGCAGCGTCCATAGCCACGTTGCCCGCGCCAAACACGGTCACATGTTTGCCGGGGTAAGCGGGGGTATCCTGCGAGGGGAAGTTGTAGGCGCGACCAAGGTTGACGCGGGTGAGGTACTCGTTGGCCGAGAACACGCCCACCAGGTTTTCGCCGGGAACACCCAAAAAGACGGGCAGGCCAGCGCCCACGCCGATGAAAATGGCATCGTATTCCTTGCGCAGGTCAGCGATATCAATGGTGCGACCACCCACGGAATTGAGGTGGAAATCCACGCCTGCCTGGCGCAGTCCGTTGATTTCGGTAGCCACCACATTTTTGGGAAGGCGGAAGGCAGGGATGCCGTAAATAAGCACGCCGCCGGGCTCGTGCAGGGCTTCAAACACATCGACCTTGATGCCCGCCGTGGCGCATACGCCAGCACAGGTCAGGGATGAAGGGCCAGAGCCGAGGCAGGCCACCTTTTTGGCGCCAAGGGGCAGGGCGCAGGCATTGGTGCCTGTTACCTGCTCACAGGCGGTGGTGGCGATGTAGGTATCTGCCACAAAGCGTTCAAGTCGACCGATGGCTACGGCCTGCCCCTTGGCTTTGAGCACGCACTTGCCTTCACACTGGTGTTCCTGGGGGCAAACGCGACCACAGACTGCGGGCAGGCTGTTGGTGGTTTTGATGATACGGTAGGCGGCATCCAGATTACCTTCTGCCACCTGATGGATAAAGTCGCGGATAGGCACTTCAACCGGGCAGCCCGTGACGCACAGAGGCTTTTTGCACTGCAAACAGCGGCTTGCTTCGTTCAGGGCCATTTCCTTGGTGTAACCAAGGGCGACTTCTTCAAAATTTGCGCGGCGAACTTCTGCGGGCTGGCAGGGCATGTCCACACGAGGAGCCACGGTCTTTTTGGGCTTGCTATTCTCCATGGCTGACTCTCCGATATTCTTCAGTGGAAATGGTTTCCTGCTCTCTGTATGCAGCCAGGCGGCGGCGCAGCTCGGGAAAATCCACTTCGTGTCCGTCAAATTCGGGGCCGTCCACACAGGCAAACTTGGTCTTGCCGCCAACGGTAACGCGGCACGCGCCGCACATGCCGATGCCGTCAACCATGATGGGGTTGAGGCTGACAGTTGTTTTAACGCCAAAGGGACGCGTGGTTTCCGCCACGGCAGCCATCATGGGCACAGGGCCGACGGCGACCACTTCAAAAACGTCCTTGTCTTTTTCAAGCCGGTCGCGCAGCAGTTCGGTAACAAGACCCTTATGACCATAGCTGCCGTCATCGGTGGAGATCAGCAGCTCGTCCACAAAGGATTTAAGTTCTTTTTCAAAAAGCAGCAGGTCTTTGCTGCGAGCGCCGATAACGCCCACAACCTTGTTGCCAATGCGGGCATGGCCCTTGGCAATGTGGTGCATGGCAGCAATGCCGGTGCCGCCGCCTACGCACACAACCGTGCCGCGTTTTTCAATATGGGTGGGGTGGCCCAAGGGGCCGCAGACGTCAAGAATGGCATCTCCAACGCCAAGCGCTTCAAGCATGGCGGTACTCTTACCCATAACCAAATACACTATGGTAATGGTGCCGTTTTCCCGGTCGGTGTCTGCAATGGTCAGCGGGATGCGCTCGCCCTGTTCGCTCATGCGCAGCATGACGAAGTGCCCGGGGCGCGCTTTTTGAGCGATTTGCGGCGCATGGAGCACCAGTTTGCTGGTCTTGCCCGGGATCAGGCTTTCCTTTTGCAATATAGGTGTTGGCATAGGTTCTCCTCGTCAGGCATCTGAGTTGCTGCATGGTAGCTGTGTTCGGATTTACATGCAAGCATCAGTTTTGTCGTATCTCTTTTACATGACTGATATAATTTGTTGTTCTCTTGTAAGTGTCTTTTATGAGCATACAAAGGATCATTTTTTTTGCATTGCTCTAAAGATCTGATCTAATGTTCCGATAAAATTCTTGACGAGTGGGGAAGGGGAGACGGTACTTAACCAAACAAGGAGGCGGACAGGGTCAACCCCTTTGCAAGGAAGCAGTGATCCATTCATGGAGGAATGGTCATGTCGCAACATATCGGTGACGTTTTCCAGACGGGAGCCTCGCCGCCTGAATTGGCTGAAGATCCATCACAAAGTCGTGATCTTAGGCTGGTTGAGCGGTATCTTGCAGTACTGGAAGAAAACAAAAAGGCATGCCGTTCGGCTTTGACCGATGCGGATATGGCTCTGGATATGGCGGGTTTTGTGCGAAGACAATTGCGCAAGTCTGCCGGAAATTCCAGGATGTCCCCGGCCTTGCTGGCCCTGGCTCTTGTGCGGCGCGTCCCAGACGCGCCCGAACAATAAACCGGACGTTTTTCTACGTTGAAATCCGGACCGGCTGCAGAACGACCATGCGTTCGCAATACTTGTATAACTTTGTATTGCAGAACATAAACCACTAGCATCACTTTTCCGTGACATGATAGGGGGCATGGCAGTCCGCAATCCATTACGAATTCTCCACTCATAGAGAGGCGGGGGCGTGGGGCCTCTGCCTCTCGCGTTTTTTGTGTTCCATTGTTTTTCAGTCAGAGCGATCCCGCCTCTCGCGCTGTCGTGGCAACGGCAGTGCCGAAAAGCTGGAGCCGGTTGCGGCTTAGCCGCACCGTAAGCGAAAGCTTTTCGTGCTTTCGCCCAGCGCAGCGCAGGCGCTGTGAGCCAATAGCGGGGGCGTGGGGCCTCTGCCTCTCGCGTTT
>QKDT01000255.1 GCA_003251995.1 Desulfovibrio desulfuricans | reverse complement strand
TTTCTGCTGTAGCGTTGTAGATAGTTTTGTCAAGGCGGCACCCCATCAGCCTATAACCAGAGAGTTCCCATGAACGATGCCATTAACCTGAGCCGACTGCGCGACCCCGCCTTTACGGAGGAAGTGGAGGCGCACAGCGGGCAAAAAATGTCCACCTGCTATCAGTGCGGCAACTGTTCGGCCGGCTGTCCCGCAGGGTTCGTTTATGATCTGCAGGTCAACCAGATCATGCGAGCGGTACAACTGGGCCTGAAGGACGCAGTTCTCGACTCGCGCTCTATCTGGATGTGCCTGTCCTGTTCCACATGTAGCCAGCGGTGTCCCAACAACATCGACGTGGCAGGAGTCATGGAGACTCTGCGCCACATGGCCCGCAAGGAAGGCCGCGTAACCGTACCCAAGGTGGAGAAATTCTGGTTTTCCTTCCTGGACACCGTGCGCACCTTTGGTCGCACTCACGAAATTGGCACCATGGCACTCTACATGATGCGCTCGCTCCGTGTTTTTACAGATGTGGATCTCGCGCCAGAGGCCCTCAAAAAAGGCAAGCTGGGGCTCAAGCCCCATATCCTGCCTGGTGGGGCTGGCCCGGTGACGCGAATCTTCACGCGCTATAAGGAACGCGCCAAGCGCGAGGGGGTACGCCCATGAATTTTGCTTACTACCCCGGCTGCTCGGCCAGAGGCTCCTCAAAAGATTACGAAATGTCCACCCAGGCCGTTTGCAAGGCTCTGGACATGCGCCTCGTGGATATCCCCGACTGGAACTGCTGCGGCTCAACCCCGGCCCACGCCGTGGATACGGAGCTTTCTGCCGCATTGTGCGTGCGCAATCTCGATATAGCCGCCCAACAAAAGGCCGAGGTTCTGCTGACCCCCTGCCCAAGCTGTCTTTCCAACCTGCGCATGGCTTCAAAACGCATGGAAAACCCCGCGTTTCGCAGCCGCGTTGATGAACTGCTGGACGGCCCCTCTGCCAAGGAATTTCCACCTGTAACCTCTGTCATGCAGGGCATTGCCGCGCAGATGGAGATGTCTGCCATTACCGGACGCGTGCGCCAGAGCCTCAAGGGGCTCAAGCTCATTGCCTATTACGGTTGCCTCATGAGCCGCCCGGCGGAAATCATGAACTTTGGCGACCCGGAAAATCCCACGCTCATGGAAGAAATGATGTCGGCCTGCGGCGCGGAAATGATTGATTTCCCCCTCAAGACCGCATGCTGTGGCGCTTCGTTCGGCATTCCCGAACGTCCCATGACCGCCAAAAATTCGGGCCGTATCCTTGAGCTGGCAACCCGCCTTGGCGCAGACGCCATCGTGGTGGCCTGCCCGCTCTGCCAGATGAACCTGGATCTGCGCCAGGATCAGGCCAGCGCCGCCATGGATACAAGGTTCCGTATGCCGGTACTCTACTTCACCCAGATGATGGGCATTGCCTTTGATCTGCCTGAAGAAGAACTGGGCCTGAACAAGCTGTGCGTCAGCGCCGATGGCCTTATCCGCAAACTGGGCGAGCTGCGCCGCGAAGAAGCGAACAAGCCCGCCGAGCAGAAGGCCAAGGCCGCTGAAGGAGGCCGGTAATGAGAATAGGCGTCTTTATCTGCCACTGCGGCAGCAACATCGCCGGAACCGTTGACTGCGCCAAGGTGGCGGCAATTGCCCGCACCTATCCCGATGTGGTCTATGCCGACGACCCCATGTACACCTGCGCCGAACCGGGACAGGCTGCCATTGAGGCCGCCATCCACGAGTACAAGCTTGACGGCGTGGTGGTGGCATCCTGTTCGCCCCGCATGCACGAGCCTACCTTCCGCCGCACGGTGGAACGCGCCGGGCTGAACCGCTATATGCTTGAAATGGCAAATATCCGCGAGCACGTTTCGTGGATCGGCAAAGACATGGATGCCAACACCAACAAGGCTGCCGAGCTTGTGCAGCTTGCGGTGGAAAAACTGCGCAACAACAAGCCCCTGCTTGCCAAAAGCTTTGACGTCAACAAGCGCGTGCTTGTCATTGGCGGCGGCGTTGCGGGCATTCAGGCTGCGCTTGACTGCGCCGACGGCGGCACTCAGGTTGTGCTGGTGGAACGCGATGCGACCATCGGCGGCAAAATGGCAAAGCTGGACAAAACCTTCCCCACCGTTGACTGCTCGGCCTGTATTCTTGGCCCCAAGATGGTGGATGTGGCCCAGCACCCCAACATTACGCTCTACGCATATTCCGATGTGGAAGACATTTCGGGCTATGTGGGTAACTTCTCGGTCAAAATCCGCAAGCGCACCACCTATGTGGACTGGAACCTGTGTACTGGCTGCGGCGCCTGCACCGAAAAATGCCCCGCCAAAAAGACACCCGATGCCTTCAATGAACTGACGGGCAACACCACGGCTATCACCATCGCCTTTCCGCAGGCCATCCCCAAAAAGGCTGTCATCAACCCGCAGTTCTGCCGCCAGCTTATCAAGGGCAAATGTGGCGTGTGCGCCAAGGTGTGCCCCACTGGGGCCATCAAGTATGACATGGAAGATGAGGTCATCACCGAAGAAGTGGGCAGCATTGTTGCCGCCACCGGTTATGACCTCATGGACTGGACAGTTTACAAGGAATATGGCGGCGGCACCTACCCCGACGTTATCACCTCCTTGCAGTACGAGCGCCTGCTTTCCGCATCCGGCCCCACGGGCGGGCACGTCAAGCGCCCCTCCGATGGCAGGGAACCCAAAAACATCGTCTTTGTGCAGTGCGTTGGCTCGCGTGACAAATCCGTGGGCCGCCCCTACTGCTCCGGCTTCTGCTGCATGTACACCGCCAAGCAGGCCATTCTGACCAAGGATCATATCCCCGATTCCCGCTCGTATGTGTTTTACATGGACATACGCGCGCCAGGGAAGATGTACGACGAGTTTACCCGCCGTGCCATGGAAGAATACGGCACGGAATACATCCGCGGGCGCGTATCGCAGATATACCCCGACGCCAACGGTCAGATGTCGGTCATGGGTGTGGATACCCTGCTGGGTCAACCAGTGGAGATCAAGGCTGATCTGGTGGTGCTTGCCGTGGGTATCGAAGCCAGCAAGGGTTCGCCCCAACTGGCGGAAAAGCTGCGCATCTCTTACGACAGCTACGGCTTCTTTATGGAAAGCCACGTCAAGCTCAAGCCTGTGGAAACCAATACCGCTGGCGTGTATCTGGCTGGCGTGTGTCAGGGGGCCAAGGACATTCCCGCCTCTGTGGCCCAAGGTTCCGCCGCTGCCGCCAAGGTGCTGGCGCTCTTCTCCAAGGACAAGCTTGAAAGCGACCCGCAGATCGCCCAGGTAGACATCCGCCGTTGCGTCAACTGCGGCAAGTGCATCCGCTGCTGCCCCTTTGGCGCCATCAAGGAAGTGGAAATCCGGGGCGAGGGCAAGGCTCAGGTCATCGAGACCGTGTGCCAGGGCTGCGGTCTGTGTACGTCCACCTGTCCGCAGGGGGCCATCCAGCTTTCACACGCTACAGACAACCAGATCCTTGCGGAGGTAAACGCCTTATGCCAGTTCTAAACGGCAAAGAACTCAGAATTGTTGGTTTTCTCTGCAACTGGTGTTCGTATGGCGGTGCGGATACAGCCGGTGTGGCCCGCGCTACCCAGCCCACCGATCTGCGCGTCATCCGTGTTCCCTGCTCGGGCCGCATTGACCCGCTGTTCATCGTAAAGGCGCTGCTCAACGGCGCGGACGGCGTGCTGGTTTCCGGCTGTCACCCCCGCGACTGCCACTACGCAGCGGGCAACTTTTACGCCCGCCGCCGCCTTGAGGTGCTCAAGCAGTTCTTGCCCGTACTGGGCATTGACGAACGCCGCTTTGAATACACCTGGGTTTCGGCCTCGGAAGGCCAGCGCTGGCAGCAGGTGGTAACGGTCTTTACCGACCGCATCCACAAGCTCGGCCCCGCGCCCAAGCTGGATGATCCCGAACCTCTGCTCAAAATCGCCGATATGGCGCTGACCTCGCTGCGCTCTCTTGGCACAGGGCAAAATGCCGCCCTTGGCGACCTCAAGGAGGCCATCAAGGCCAAGCTGCCCGAGCTTGATTGCGTGATCGGCTGGCAGGAGGGCTACGACGCCGTCCATAGCGTACCCCTGTTCATGAAGACCCCCGAAGATGTGGACAAGCTGGTGTGGGGGCCCTTCAACGTCACCAATCCTGCTGTCTACCTGCCCTCGTTCAAGGGCAAGAAGGTGGGCATTGTGGTCAAGGGCTGCGACTCCCGTTCGGTGGTTGAGCTGCTGCAGGAAAACCTGATCCGCCGCGAAGATGTGACCATCTTCGCCCTGCCCTGCGAAGGCACGCTGGACATGGCCCGCGTCACTCAGGAGCTGGGCCGTTACAACAAGATCGACAACATTGCCTATGACGAGGCCGGGGTCACCATTACCGCTGACGGTAAGGACCACCGCTTCTGCATGACAGATTACGCGCAGGGCAAGTGCTACGGCTGCACTACGCCTTCGGCTGTGCTGGCAGACACCCTGCTGGGTCAGCCCGTCAAGGTTGACGGCGAATCCAACACCCCGCCGGAGCTGGCCCTGCTTGATTCCATGACGCTTGATGAGCGGCTGGCCTTCTGGCGCGGTCAGATGGATCGCTGCCTGCGCTGTTACGCCTGCCGCAACGCCTGCCCCATGTGCGTGTGCCGCGACTACTGCGTTTCTGACAGCCGCGACCCGCACTGGATGACGCAGGAAGACAGCCCCAAAGAAAAGCTCTTCTTCCAGACTATCCACGCCATGCACCTGGCTGGTCGCTGCACTGGCTGCGGCGAATGCCAGCGCGCATGCCCGGTGGGCATTCCCATTCTGGCACTGCGCCAGCAGATTGCGCGCGCAGTGGCCCAGCTTTTTGACGGCTACCAGCCCGGTCTCAACCCGGACGACGTACCGCCGCTGCTGGGCTATGAAGTGGTTGAAAAGAACATCCATGAGAGGGACTGGAAATGAGCATGATCCGCTTTGTTACCCCTGACGGCTTGCCCGCGTTTCTCACCTACCTCTCGCAGAATGGCCGCCGCGTGCTGGTTCCGGCAGAAAAGCCCGCCAACAAGCTCTCCGTGGTCTTTGAACCGTGGAAGGAAGGCAAGCCCTTTACCCTGGCAAAGGCCACTGTGCCCGCCAAGGAAGCTGTGCTGCCCCAGTGCGAAACACTGGTACGCTACAAAAAAACCAAAGACCCGGACAACCTTGAGCGCGTCAGCATGAGCCTGGACGATACGCCCGAGGCACAGCCCACTGTGGTTTTTGCCTGCCGCCCCTGCGATGCGCGTGGCTATGCCGTGCTTGACCGACCCTACCTTAAGGGCCCCTACGCCGACCCCTACTACAAGGCCCGGCGTGAACAGCTTACGGTGGTTACGCTCACGTGCGACAGCGGCTGCAACACCTGCTTCTGTCACTGGGTCGGCGGCGGCCCCACCTCCCCCGAGGGCTCGGACGTACTTATGACCGCGATCGAGGGCGGCTACGTATTGCAGGCCATCACCCCCAAGGGTGAGGAATTGCTGGCGGCTTCTTCCCTGGCGGAAGGGGCGGAGCTGTTCCCCAAGGCGGAGGCTGCCCGCAAGGAAGCCTGGGCCAGCCTGACGCCTGCCCCCAACATCAAGAGCGCACCCGAAAAGGTGGCTGCCCGCTTTACAGATGCGGAGTTCTGGCAAAACCAGACCGACCGCTGCATCTCCTGCGGAGCCTGCACCTACTTTTGCCCCACCTGCTACTGCTTCACCATCACCGATGAGGGTGAAGGCTTGAGCGAAAAAGGCGGACGCCGTCTGCGCAGTTGGGACAACTGTATGTCCTCGCTGTTCACACGCGAGGCCAGTGGGCACAACCCGCGCATGCTCAAGGCATTCCGCATGCGCAACCGTGTTTCGCACAAGTACTCCACCTATCCTGAAAACTGGGGTTCGTTCTCGTGCAGCGGCTGTGGTCGCTGCATCAGCAATTGCCCCGTCTGCGTGGACATCCGCGCCATCGTGCTTGCCGCCATCAAAGACGACAGCGATGACAATAAGTCCACGGACAAGTAGGAGCAGACATGGCAACCAAGAAAACAACCGGTAAAGCCCAACCTGCCAAGAACGCGCCCGCCCAGAAAGCGCCCACGGAGGCTGCTGTGACCCAGGAAACCAAGCCAGCCGCAGCCAAGCCTGCCGCCAAGCCGGGCCTCAAGCCCGCGCCCAACGGCGGCATGCTGCGCGAAATCACGGCCCGCCCCATGATGCAGGGTAATCCCTATATGCCCATGGCAGCCACCGTGGCTGAAGTCATACAGGAAACCGGCAACATCAAAACCCTGCGCGTAGTGCTGGACGATGATGCCGCCAT
>QKDT01000036.1 GCA_003251995.1 Desulfovibrio desulfuricans | reverse complement strand
AAACGGCGAGGGCGGCACGGCTTGTGCTACGGGAGCTTCCTTCCCTCCCTCCGCTCGCTCAGGTGATCTCCCTCCGCGCCGCGCAATGCCCAATCCAGCTTTCGCTTCGATCAAACTCCGTTTCAGCCATAAGTAACAGGCGGAGCTGATAGTTGAAAAACTGCGAGTGACTGGGGCCCCACCCACTATTTTCACCCCGATCTCACACACTCTATTTCCGTTCTTTACTCCAAATGCCTGGCACTACAATCTAGACACTTGCCACTTACCATAACAAACTAGTTCCATATCGAACCACGAAGCCACCTCTCGCGGCTTCTCCCTTCCCAACTACGCCAGCCTTTTGTTGCATTTTGCCTTCCTCCAGCATGCCGCCATCAAGAACTGGTCGTAGCGCTACCTTCCTTATACTCGCCGGAGCAACGCGAAGGCGATGGCTGGTGTTGGGCGAATTTGAAAAATACGCTTTTTGCGTCCTGAAAAGGAAGCGCAGAGATTTTGAGCGCAGCGTACTCGTGTACGTGAGCATCAAAATCCCGGCGCTGACACATTCAGGGCGC
Organism: Desulfovibrio desulfuricans; assembly: GCA_003251995.1. GTDB lineage: Bacteria > Desulfobacterota > Desulfovibrionia > Desulfovibrionales > Desulfovibrionaceae > Desulfovibrio > Desulfovibrio desulfuricans_B. The sequence continues at coordinate 5,830 of QKDT01000036.1, read as the reverse complement.
AAAAGTCGGGTTTGATAAATCAGCCTGACAGGCTCACCCTACCCCACCAAATTTTTCCTGCCTTCTTTACCCGTTTTGCCCTTCTTACCGTTCAAAGTAGGTATAGCCACGCAGCCCGTCTTCAAAGGCCTGCATGATGGCAAAGCGATCGCTGGGCGAAATCCGCCCCTGCCTCACAGCCTGCTCCGCAGTGCTACGCAGGTCTTCAAGAATGCGGCGCGGCTCGTATTCCACATAGCTCAGAATATCCGCAACAGAATCACCTCTGATTTCGCGCACATACTCATAATTGCCGTCATCTCGCACGCGGATGGAAACCACATTGGTGTCACCCATGAGGTTATGCAGGTCGCCCAAGGTTTCCTGATACGCCCCCACCAGGAACACGCCAAGGTAGTATTCCTCACCGTCACGCAAGGGATGCAGATCAAGCGTGGGCTTCATGCCCTGCGGGTCGATAAAGTGGTCGATGCGCCCGTCCGAATCGCAGGTAATGTCAGAAATAATGCCCTGACGCGAAGGGAACTCCTTGAGCCGATGCACGGGCATGACCGGGAAAAGCTGGTCGATGGCCCACGAATCCGGCAACGACTGGAACACGCTGAAGTTGCCGTAATAGATGTCGGCAAGGCTTACGTCGATGTCCGCAAGGTCGCGGGGGATGGTCTTGAGGCGAGTTTTTTCCTGGGCAATACGCATGATGATGGCCCAGAAAAACCGCTCAGCCAACGTGCGCTCCCGCAGGTTCACACGCCCGGTCGAAAAGAGCTGACGCATTTCGTCGCGGTAATAGATGGCGTCGTTATAACATTCCTGCAAATTGCGCAGGGTGATGTTGGCAAGGGTTTCGCGCAGGTTCTGCACAGGCTCGGGGGTGCCTTCGGGCAGGGTATCGGGCAACTGCACTTCTTCTACCATGCTGACATCAAGCACATTGAACAGCAGCACGGAATAGTAGGCCACGGTGGCGCGACCAGATTCCGTGATGATGTGGGGGTGCGCGATCTGCTGCTCATCAAGAATGCTCATGATGGCTTCAACAATGTCGGCGCTGTATTCGTCGAGCGTATAGTTGCGCGACGAAACATAGTTGGTGTGCGAACCGTCATAGTCCACTGCCAGGCCGCCACCAAGGTCAAGATAGCCCATGGGCGCGCCTTCTTGCACCAGGCCCACGTAGAGACGCGCGCCTTCCATAACACCGGTACGGATGTCACGGATATTGGAAACCTGCGAGCCGAGGTGATAGTGCAGCAGCTTGAAGCAATCAAGCATGTCGTTGGCCTTGAGCGTATCCACCACGTCAACAATCTGCGCGGGCGAAAGGCCAAAGGTGGAGCGCTCGCCGCCAGAATCTGTCCAGTGGCCGCTGGCCTTCACAGCCAGCTTGGCACGCACGCCGATATTGGGCCGCACACCCAGAACCTTGCTGCGCTCAAGCACAACTTCCAGCTCGCTGGGCATTTCAAGAACAAAAAGGACGTTAAAGCCCATGCGCAGCGCCTGAAGGCCAAGGTCGATAAATTCTTCGTCCTTATAGCCGTTGCAGACAATGCAGGCTTCGTTGTCGCGCATGAGCGACACGGCGGCGATCAGCTCTGCCTTGGAGCCAACCTCCAGGCCATGGTGATAGGTAGGGCCAAACTGGGCGATTTTTTCCACAACCTGCTGTTGCTGGTTGACCTTGATGGGGAAAACGCCCCTGTACGACCCAGTATAGTTCAGGTTTTTAATAGCCTTGCGGAACGATTCGTGGATATTGGCAATTCGCGAATCCAGAATATTTTCCACGCGCAACAGCACGGGCATATCATGCCCGCGCTCTTTCAGCCCGGCGATAACTTCCGGTATCGAAACCTGCGGCCCCTTGGGCCCCTGCGGACAAATCACAACTTCGCCCGCATCCGACACGTCAAAATACCCGGCACCCCAATTACGGATACCGTACAGTTCGATGGAATCCTCCACCCGCCACTGCTGCAATGCGCGGTTTTTTGCCAATTCCTGCTCCTGAGGCGCCGCAAGGCGCGTATGTATGGTTGGTTCAGCCCCGGAATGGGGGCTGGGGGTTGCCGCCGTTTAGGAAAACGACCGCGTATGGTTGCCCAAAAAATGCGGCGTAATTATGCCGTGACCGTGCCGAATGTCAATCATCGCAAAAAAGGCGGCAACCGCAAATTGTTAGCAGCATAGCTAACTATCCCGATGAAAAAAATTACCCCCGCTCCGCTTGATTCATGCGCACGGTGGCTCTTTGCCTGCCAGCATAATTTGCAGGGCCCAACATATATAATAACACCTGCTCCCCAGCCTTCAAGGCCCCTATTGCGATCTTTCTTATGGCAAGGATGTAAATACCCACGCCGCACATCCCGGCCTGATATTTGCATACTTTTTGAACATTACCAACAGGCGGTCAATTTTTCCGCATGACCGCCGCGCGCTCAAGCGCGAGTGCAATGACGCTGTATGGCGTCAAGCCTGAGGAGATGCCCGATGGAACTGGAATTCCGTTTTCGCAATAATGATCTGGGGCCTGTTTTTCCCACCTTTCAGGAAAGGGTTAACTCCATGCTTCCCGTAAACCGTGCAGAAAGTACCCCCGCAGCGCCCGCTGCGCCAGCCGACGACGAGGCCAATACCTCTGCCGCCCCGGTGCTGGAACAGACGGTTCCTGGCACCCCGCACATGCTCAATTCTGACGAAATGCGCCAGGCTCTTGCCCAGGTGGAGCAGGAAGCCATGCAGCACAGCCAGGATCTTGTGCAGGTTCACAGCGGCCTGAACGAACAGCGCGTGGCGCGTTTGCTGGGACTGCTGGACTAATCGCAGGCTTTTAATTTTTTTTGCCGCCCGGCAGGCTGGATAAAGCCCGACATTGTGGAAAATACGCCAACAGCGCGCGGCATATTTTCCACAAAAGGCTTTTTGCCGCGACCTCAAGGGGGCAAGGCAATATTGGCTGAAAAGAGTAAAAAGCCCGCTTAAAATCCCAGAGTGCGTAAGCGCCCATGGTTTTTAAGCGGGCTTTTGTCGTGGCAACAAATCTGTGTTATGTATTGTCTAAAACTCCAAGCACAGCCCCACGGGGCAATGGTCTGAGCCAAACACATCTTTTTCTATCCAGGCGTCACGCACCGCAGGCGCAAGCTCCTGCGACACAAAGAAATAATCTATACGCCACCCCACGTTCTTTTCGCGGGCGCGGCTTTTATACGACCACCACGAATAGTTGCCTTCGGCCTCCCCATGGACATGGCGAAAGGTGTCCACGTAGCCCATGGCGGTAAAGCGGTCGAGAAAAGCCCGTTCTTCGGGCAAAAAGCCCGTATATTTTTCATTCTGCTTGGGGCGGGCAAGGTCAACAGGCTTGTGCGCTATATTAAAGTCGCCGCAAACAACAATGGGTTTGCTTTTGCGGCATTCTTCCGCATAGGCAAGAAAAGCGTCAAAAAATCCCATCTTGTACGGCACGCGTTTAAAACGTCCGGTGGGTTTGCCGTTTTCATCCAGTTCTTCCGCGCCACCGTTGGGAAAGTAGCCATTGAAAAAATGGAACTGCGGATACTCAAGGTGCAGCAGCCGCCCCTCGCCCTGAAATTCCGGCTGGGGCAATTCTACGCTCACGTTCAATGACGGCACTTTGCTGAACACCGCCACGCCCGAATAGCCTTTTTTCACCGTGCTCCAAGACCAGTGCGATTCCCATCCATCAGGATCGCGCACATCTTCGCTCAACTGGTCGGGGTGGGCCTTGGTTTCCTGCAAGGCCACAACCTGCGCGTCGGTACGCGAAAACCATTCCCATTCAGGTTTGCCCGACACAGCACGCAGACCATTGACATTCCATGAAACAAGCTTGAGCTGCATACGTCCTCCTGCCACAGCATAGCCTTGCCTTGTTTTGCGGGCAAGAGCTCTTGAGGGCACATTGCCTGCAACGCATTGCCAGAACGGGCTTTTTGCGCTATCAAAAACATGGCGTATGTACGCCACAAAACCCTTTCTGGGACATTTTTCAAGGAGTCGCTTATGGATATTTTGCCAATTCGTCGCGCTATTCTGAGCGTTACGGACAAAAGCGGCCTTGTGGAGTTTGCCACGTTTCTTACCGCGCGAGGGGTGGAGCTTATCTCTACCGGCGGCACCCAGAAGGCCCTTGAAGCCGCCGGTCTGCCAGTTACCGCAGTGAGTACCGTGACGGGATTCCCCGAGATTCTTGGAGGCCGGGTTAAAACCCTGCATCCCAAGATTCACGCGGGCATTCTTGCCAACAAGGACGAGCCGCAGCACATGCAGACCCTGGCAGAAAAGGGAATCCGCCCTTTTGATCTTGTCTGCGTCAATCTTTACGACTTTGCCGGCGCGGTGGAACGCCACCTGTCGCTTGAGCAGGCCGTGGAAGAAATTGACATCGGCGGCCCCTGTATGCTGCGCGCCGCAGCCAAAAACTTCCACAGCATCCTGGTGCTGCCCTCGCAGCAGTGGTACACCGCCGCCATGGAAGAAATGGAAAAAGATACCACCGTGGGCCTTGAGTTCCGGCAGGTCATGGCATCGCGCGCTTTTGAGGCCACTTCGCGCTATGATGCCCTGATCACCTCGTATCTGCGGCCCTAGGGTCGATACCGCCCCGCAATTATTCGCGCACCCGTAGCCCTGCCCGTTTTGGAACAGTGGCTGCGGGTGCGGTTTACCATTTATCTGCCAGGAGCTTCCCATCCCAAAGCCAGAAGGTAACGTGCAAGGGCTCAAACCGAGCCAGCTTGCAGCACTCACCCGCTTGTTCAACCGCCGTTTTCCAACGGAGGAAGTCTATACCGTTGACCAGGCACGGGAGCTTTCTTTGCTCTCGCGCGCAGTGGGCCGTCAACTGGGCTTGCTCATCGACCGTAAAGGGCGTGTGCAGATGGTTATTGTGGGCGAGGCGGGCAGCATCATGATTCCCGAGCTGCCCCGCGGGCGTAGCGGGCAGGAACGCTTGCGCGGTCTGCGTCTGCTGCACACCCACCTTTCGCCTGGCGGCATCAGTCAGGAAGACCTGATGGACATGCTCTTTCTGCGGCTGGATGCCGTGGTGGCGCTGACGGTAAACCCCATTGGCGAACCAGTTCAATGGCAGGCAGCCCACCTTTTGCCCAATCCCTCTGGCGCGCAGCCCTATCATCTGGATGCGCCGCAGCCCTGGGACCGCACAGAATCACAGTTTGTAGCAACCGCAGAAGCGCTGGAAGAAGAACTGGCCCGCAAAGCCGAAGACGCCCACGAGGCGGACGGCACCCCGCGCGCCATGCTGGTTTCTGTTGGAACCCAGCCCCGCATCATTCAGGAGCGCAACCTTGACGAGCTGGCGGAACTGGCCCGCACCGCAGGCCTGACTGTAGCCGGGCGCATGGTGCAGCGCGTGGCGCAGATCAACCCGCGCCTTATCATGGGCAAGGGCAAGGTGGCGGAGCTTGAAGTGTTGGCCCTACAAGGCCGCGCTGGCATGATGGTGTTTGACGGCGAGCTTTCACCCGCGCAATTGCATAATCTGGCAGACATCACCGAACGCAAGGTCATTGACCGCACACAGCTTATTCTGGATATTTTTGCCCAGCATGCGGTAAGCCGCGCTGGCAAGCTGCAGGTGGAGCTGGCCCAGCTTCGCTATACCCAGCCGCGCCTTGTGGGCAGAAACCGCGCCATGGACCGTCTTATGGGCGGCATTGGCGGGCGTGGCCCCGGCGAAACCAAGCTTGAAACCGACCGCCGGAAAATACGGGAGCGAATGGCCCGCATCCGCAAAGAGCTTGATCAGTTGCGGCGGCAGCGCTCGTTCACCCGCGCC